>JABJKH010000064.1 GCA_018660465.1 Rhodospirillaceae bacterium | reverse complement strand
CTTGATTGCCTTGGCTGCACCCGTCTGACGTGTCTGCGATTTCTGTCTCATCTTCGTTCCCTTCGGTCACTACGATGAGCTAAAAATCCTCTCTTATGCAATCCCGCTAATTTGTTCCATAGGCGCTGACGTTAGACAATTGCCACATCTAGGGCTTCTGTTCTTTCATCGTCTGACAGGCCGCCTTCCACGAGCAATAACTGGTCCGAAATCCCTTGTAGGTGCTCGGCCAATTCAGCCCGGAAGGTCGCGACCAGACTTTTCAGTATTTCAGGAGGGAGTGCCATACTATCTTTACTATCTCTTCAAATTGTGTGCGACTAATCTTTATCGCGCAGTTTAATTACTTCAGTCGAAAGACCTCCGACGGCTGCCTTAATCTGAGTTGCCGAGCTTAAGAACTGCTGGGTAACGTCATTGATCTCGTCCATAGCGGTGGCGACCTGATCAACGCCGATGGCCTGCTGACGCACCGACGCTGCTATTTGCTGGCTGGCCAAGGTGGAATTATGAATGACGTCATTTAGACCTTCCATAATGCCGCCCGCATTCTGGATAAGATCTACACCATGATCTACTTGCTTGATACCATCTTCCGTCGCCATGACCGCCTTATCCGTTGCGTTTTGAATTTCATCCAAAATCTTGGTCACTTGCTGAGTTGCCTCCTCGGATTGGTCGGCAAGGTTGCTAACCTCCTCCGCCACAACAGCAAACCCTTTGCCCGATTCGCCTGCTTTTGCGGCTTCGATCGAGGCGTTAATCGCCAGCATCTTGGATTGCTGGGCCAAATTGTTAACCACCGTTGTGATTTCTCCAATCCGTTTATTTTGTTCGCTCAAGGTCACTATGGTTTGGGATATCACTTCGACCTTGTCGCGGATCGAACGGACGGAATCAATGCTTTCAGAAACGCCTTCAATTCCTTCCGCACCTTCCATTTGAGTGCGCTCGGCGGCCTCGCTTAAGGATGTTGCCTTATCCAAAGTCTGTGACGTGGTTTCTTTAATTTCTGCCAGTGATGCGCTCGTTTGGGTGACGGCAGCCGCTTGTTCACTTGCACCGGTCGCCTGCATCGATACAGAGCCAGATATTTCTTCAATGGTCACAGAAATGGAATAAACCAGGGAATGGATATATGTCTCAATCGCGATCTGGGCATCAATCAACAATATGCTGTTTAATGCTTGGATTGCCTTAAGACGTTTTCCGGAGCGGAAGCGAAAGTGTTCATGTATCAATGAAGAAATCAAATTAAAGTAAACCGCATAACTTCCCAAATACCAACGCGGCCCTAAACCTATTCGGCAATGAACGGCACCGATGCGTATGCGACGTTCCATATAGTCATTGTCATAATTCCCACTTACCAAATCGTCGAGGTACACCTTCTGGGAGTCCTTAAGGGCGTCCATGTTGGAACCAGCATCATCTATCAATTTTAGAAGGTCAGGATGTTTTGTGATGTTTTCGTAAAATTGATCGACGATCCAGTTTCTTCGAGCGCGAACCGTAGGTGCAATTTCTTTTAATATTCGTGCATCTTCGTCGGTGAATTGAGCAAAGTCCTTGCGGGCTTCGAATTCGCTCGATTTGAGTCCCATAGCGGCGACAAGTTTGTCGACAGAGGTTTGGTCGTTGCCAGGTGAATTCATCGAATATTCCTTTTCAAGCTGTTTTGTGATTAACGACCAAGTTCGAATCACCAAACAACGCATTCATATTCAGAATGGTAACTTTGCCTTCATGAATTCCTGAAACATAAGCGAGATTTTGTGTGCCATTCGACGGTACCGGCGGCGATAAACCAGACGGTGTAAATTGAGAATTTCCAATGACCTCATCAACAATTATTCCAAACCGTGTCCCGCCATCGCTAACAACGATAATTTTTGGATGTTCCAATTCATCGGACGTCTGTACTTTGAAAAGAAATTTGAGGTCCATAACGCTGAGCAATGCGCCACGAAGATTAATAATGCCGGCAATGAAACCGGGTGTCCCCGGAACGGGGGTCACTTCTGTCATCAACAATACTTCATCCGCGTGCGAATAAGGAATTCCGTAAAGTTCCTTTGCCCCAAGCCGGAAGCAAATAAATTCCTCACGGTCTAATTCTTTGAGGGCTTCGTTGCTTCTGTGGCCAATGACGGCGGCGCGTTCTTCAAGAATTTTTAGATCGCTAGCCCCTGTGGGCATTAGCGAATAAGCATCGACCGAATTTGTGGCCGAGATGTTTGCGGTAGGCGCTACGGCAGCTTCTACCTTGGTTTTCAGGGCTTGTTCCGGAGCGCGCTGTGAGTCTGTCGGGAGCGGTTTTTTCGGCTCTGCCGCTGCCATCGCTGCCTGAATAGACTTGGTGCGTGCCCGCAGGCCAGGTTTCTTCGTCATTCCTGCTGCTCCAGTATTTCAGTGACACGGTTCGTCAGAACCGAAATTTCTTTGCGCGCCAAGCTATTTGGTGCATAGGCTCCAACCCATTCACCGGAATTAAAAGCGTCCACGAATGCAGTCCGCGCTCTTAATTCAGGGGCTGTTTCTTCGCCCAGGTCTCTCAGGGCAAAGCGTAATTCGCGTCCGCTTGTGGTGCGGCGATCAACCCGATTTGGTACAAGCACGATTTTTGGTTTCTCGCCACCGTTTGCTTTCCTGAAGTCTCTGATTAAGCCAATTGTCTCCGCCGCAGCAATGAGGTCTAGCCCTGAAGGTGTTGCCGGTAAAACTGTAACGTCAGACACACCGATTACGCCTCCTAGCGCGGCATCGATATGGGGTGGGCTATCCAAAACAATATAGTCGGCATCCATTCCGCGAACTGTCGCTGACCATGCGCCCACCTCGTTCTCATTTTCAAGCGCCATATGTTGGACTGGCATAGGGAGGTTGCCTGGTTCTGCCCAGTAGGTTGCGCTGCCCTGTATATCGCAATCGATAAAAATTACCTTGAAGCCACGCGACGAAAGTTCGGCAGCCAAATGGATCGCGACTGTCGTTTTCCCCGACCCTCCTTTGCGCCCGCACACCCCAATAACTTTCATAACTTCCCAATCATTTTCATTCGGCTTCTTATTCCCCGTAAATCGGGGTCGAGCCACGAAACTATTAGACAAGATTTTGCGAACAAATCCTACCCAATTTTATTTATACCGGACAGCATTTCGATTTCCCCGCGAAGCACATCCGCTAAAGTTTCCGATGCATGTTGCGATGACTCGGTGGAGACAATATCCAGCGCATTTTTCAGCGATTTAACAGCAGCAGTCCGTTTGCCATTCCGCAATTGCAAGAGCCCTAGCTGGTAATGCGCATCCATAAACTGACGGTTCAGGTATAGTGCTCGCTTAAATTGCTTTTCGGCTTGCTGGGTATCTCCTAACTCCATCAAAATTAAGCCATTTATGAATACCGCCCTGTCATTCATAGGGTCTAATAAAAGACTTTCCTCCGATGCGGTAATTGCTTCTTCTGTTTTACCAAGGTTAGCTAGGGCCTCCGCCAGTAGGCACAAATTTTCAGGTGTCTCACCCTCTTGCCGTATTGCAGCCCCGACCTCATTTCGAACCTCTGCCCACGCACCCGATTTGGCAAGAGTTGCGAGATCCTCAACCGATTTGACTTCTGCTTTAATTTTAGGCTTGGTGACACGTTTTCGAGAAATCTTTTTAAACGGTCTTGTCGGCCGCCTGTTATCTTCTGCACGTCGGCCCTGGCTAGGTCTTCTATATTTCGGCGTGCGTGCGGCCTTCGGCGGGATAAATTCTTCAGTTGGTTTTCGGAAATAATTTATGGAATTTTCAAATATAAATTCCATGCTTTCTTGGGACGTCTCTGCCAAATCGGATGCGCCAACGATAAGATGTCCGCCCGGGCTTAAGCACTGCGAAAACCTTTGCATGATTTGACTGGATGTGTCCGCGTCGAAATAAATAAACACGTTCCTGCACAGGATCAGGTCCAGATGGGAAGTCCCATTCATAATGGATGGAAAATTAGGACTTAATAAATTCAGATACTCGAATTCAACCATTCGAGTGATTTCCGGAGATATTTTGGAATAGCCGCCGACAGATTTAAAATACTTACTCTTCATCTTGTCTGACGTGGTCCGAAACGACCAGGACGTGTACTGTCCCTTTATTGCCTGTTGCAAGGCATCGACATTTATATCCGATGCGAGTAAATGAATTGTCCAGTCGCGAAATTCTGGAAGTTCTTCTTTTAATAGGATCGCCACCGTATAGGGTTCTTGACCAAAGGAACATCCAGCACACCAAATGCGGATATGTTTATCACTTGCCCGCCTTTTTTTCTCGAGCATACGCGGAAGCCAGGTCTTTCGAATAAATTCAATTTGATCGGCGTCACGGAAGAAATAGCTTTCCTCGACCGTGATGCAGGAAACGAAGTCCGTGCGCTCAGCATCGTCTGGCTTCGCGGCAAACAGCGAATTTGTGTAATCCTCACTGGTCTCATGGCCGAATTTTTTTCGACTAATTTGAAAGGCATCATTAAGCCGCTTGCGCTGGCTACCTTTAAGGATAATCCCATATTCACTTTGGGCAAACGTAAGCAGTTCGCTCTCGCAATCTGGCGAAAGTATTTGGCTCATTATTAGGGGCCCTTGATTTGATATCCTGCCGACGCAGGGCTACTCAATTTATCTTCCAACGCGCTGAGGTCGACGTCGAGCATGCGGTCTAAATCCAACAGAAATGATTGGCCGTTTGCTGTTTTAACGACGCCTTTGCATGGTGGGGCCCCGTCTTCAAAAATTTCACCAAGCTGAAGCGCATCCGGTGCCGTCGCGGCGACACCATAGATACTTGAGGCAATAAGACCGACCGAATTTCCCTTATGCGAACAGACGATGATAGGCGTTTCCAGGGTGTAGGGCGCGATATTTTCCAGTTCCAAGCGAATTGCGATATCAATCACCGGAATGCTGACCCCCTCATAGGTCATAATTCCAACGAGACAATTAGGGCCTAGGGGAACCCTATTAAAGGCAACCAGTGATAGCACTTTGTCGATATGGGACAGGTCGGCGGATAACAACATGTCGACCACACGAAAATTGAGTAAATTCAGGTAATTGTTTGCTTGTGTTTCCAAAGGTTAATTTCTCCACCCAACTCTCTTTTACGACTAAGTTGGGACTGTCGCAGAATATTCAACAAATTCTTTAAGTCATAATGGATGATATGCTAAATCATATTCCCACGTGTAGGCTGACGGGTCAATTTGGCGCTTCCAGTCGTGTATATCGCTCTTTGTGGAAGGCTAAGCTTGCGGCCGATCACCTGCTGCCGTGGTCCGGTGCATCAGCCGCGGTTCGGATTCATCATAATCATAAAATGCGTAGTGCATGGTGCAACGGTTATCCCACAGCAACGTATCGCCGGCCCGCCAGCTGTGGCGATAGATGTTATCGGCTTGGGTTGCTTGTTCCTCGATGGCCTCCAATAAAGGCGCGCTTTCTTCCACAGACATGCCAGTAAAATTGGTTGTGAAAAAACGATTGGTATAAAGTGCGCGGCGGCCGGTTTCCGGGTGACGCCGCACGACAGGGTGGGTCTCAGCAGGGGGCACGGTCATGTCTTGGTTGCCGTCTGTATCTGCAGCCGTATTGCGCCGGCGAATGGCTTCACCTGAATGTGACGCGGTCAGAGCATCGAATTTCTCTTTTAAGTCCGGAGCTAACTCATCCCAAGCCCGATACATGTTACAAAACATCGTATCGCCCTTGCCTTCAGGCACCGTCAGCGCTTGTAGAAACGCCAGCGCAGGCGGCTCCGCCGCACACGAAATATCTGAATGCCAAAAGTCATTCCGTGCGCCCCGCAATTCCGGCTTGTTCTCAAGCGCCAACAAATTATCAAACTCAGGATGGCCTTTCCGCGCCTTCAAAGGATGCCCCTCCACCGCGCCAAAGCGTTCGGTGAATTTAATTTGGGCAGTAGGCGGGATGTCTTGTCCGCGAAACAGCAGAACAAGATTGTCGAGGAGGGCCTGATGGATAATCTCAAAGGCGTCGTCGGTGAGATTTTGGGCCAAATCAACCCCAGAAATTTCCGCGCCGATGAAGGGCGTGAGGGGGGTGACGGTGATGTCTGTCGCCGAATTCATTTTTTTTGTTCCGTGGCAGTCTCTAATTGTGTTCATTCTTTGATTGAATAGCAGAGAAATCTTGCCCGTGGATGAAGGGTTTGTAAAGCTATCGACTGAGGGTGAGGGGAGAGTTTTTCTTAGCATCCGTCCCTTCGCCATATTTTTGATTGGCGGGGACACCCAAAATCCCGGACGCGGTTTCTCTGGATGAGGGTTGACTGATTAATAAAATTATCTTTTATCTATTGTGTAAAAATACAATAATCAATTAAGAATATTAAATCGTTTAGTTTAAATTTTCATACCTATTAGAAGGTTTGTATTAATGCGCGCTAAATCCCCGTTATTATTGATTATCTGTTTCTTGGCCCTCGCCGCGTGTCAAACGACGGACTCGAGGATTGGTAAGGGGCCAATTACTTTGTCGTCGAGTGCGACGAGTATGTTTGAAAACTACAAGCTAAAAGAATCTCCGAATTACTTTGTTGTTGCAAATGATGGCTTGAACGCGGCCTACAGTTCCTGCCCTCCAATGGGGGTTGATTGTGTTATTGAAGGGCCGGAAAATGTTCTGTTTGGTTGCAGTGAAAGAGCTAAGACTCGTGGAACAGAATGCTCGGTATTTGCTGTAGAGCGAAAAATTGTCTGGAAAGGTCCGGTGTCCTATCGCCTACTAGCAGGGGACTATACGGCGATCATAATAGTATCTGATTTTGGGAACGATAGTAACATTTATACGGGCCGTGGGACGGTGTCATGGGACAAAAATATAATTGAACTCAAGTTCAGAAATTGCGTTGGCGAAGCTAATTTAAGTACGGGAAATTGGTCGGTAATAGGATGCGCTAAAAATCTTTCGGCAGAAGGAACCCTTCGCGCTGGTAAGGGAAAATTCAGCTACTATGGGTATGGAAAGGACCGAAATGGCAATAATGCCGAAATAAAACTTATAAAAACGTCAGCCCAACCCAAAATGTCTTCTGCTGGAATGCCTGCAAGTATGAAGCAGAGAAGTATGACGGACAAAGATATCTGCAATGGCGTAAAATATGGTCACCCCGATTCTATTGCAGAAGCTAAACGCAGGGGATTTGCATACAATAAATGTAAATAAGGCTTCATCCTGAGGGGAGCCTAAGGGCCGTCTCATGGAGGATCATTCCAAGCCCCCACCAACAAGGTGAGAGCTTGGATAATTAGCCTAAGCTGAGTTTTCAGCGATCCATTTGGATTTGTAGTCGTTGAGTTCTTTGGTGTGGTGCCGGGCTTTCTTGTCTGTTGGCGCGATGCTTTCTTCATAGAAGAACGCCGGCAATTCGTCGTCGGCATCGGTGAAGCCAGCGGCCTTGTTGAATTCGGCTTCCAGAATTAAGGCCTGGCGTGCCGTCTCATTGATGAACGATGGGTCAAGATTCGACCCATAGGCATCGTTGATCGTGTTGGTCAGAAATTCGTGATGAGTGTCAGTGACAGACCGTCCAAACAGGCACATGCCGAGGCAGTCGGCGGCAGCTGAATCTACTTGAATACCGAAACTGGCTGTCGCAATTTCTTCGGTGGTTTTGTCCTTGCAGTCAAAGGCTGCCAAGTTGCCGGTCGTGTGGTCCGCACCCATGGCGGTGATCATCATGCTGACGCCGGTAACTTCGATGGAGCGAGGATCGTAGGCGCTGATCGCTTGTTTCTTAATCACAGGGATGTGTTTGAAACCATGATGTTCGCCGACCCGCGCAGTCCCTTGGGATAGAAACTTTCCACGCTCCGTGCCTTCGCCAATTTCTTTCATGGCTTCCATCATGAAGTCCACATCGCCAAATTCTGCTTGGCCTTCACGCATCAGCATTCCCAACAGGGCGCCGATTTCGATGGTGTCGATGCCCAAATCATTGGCGACGGCATTGACCTTGGCCAAGTCGTCTGGATTTTCAAGGCCGCAGTTGGTGCCCATCAGGCCAAGGGTTTCGTATTCGACCGGAGAGACAACTTCTTCGCCGTCCTTGTCGACATAAACATTACTGCAACGAATTTGACAACCGGGCATACAGGCATGGCTGGGGTCGCCGCCGCGTTCCATGTTCTGTTCGCGGATGTAGTCACCACCAAGCTTGAAACGTTCTTTATCTCTGTCGACGACTTGGCCGGAGCTAAAGCCACGTACAGGAATGCCGCCCATATGGTTCATGACGTCACCCATCATGGCCGTGCCCAATTTTTTCAAGTTCTGCACGGCGGGTTGCTCGTCCAACTTTTGGCCGTATTCACGCACCGACATGATGACTTTCTTGCGTTCTTTGAAGGTCGGCAGCTTGTTCTTTTCACAGATGATGGCCTTGACCTTCTTGCTGCCCATGACGGCGCCAACGCCACCGCGCGCGGCAATGCGTTCCGGGCGATTTTCGGGGTCAGAGAAGGCAATGCCGGACATCAAGCCCAGGTATTCCCCGACCGGACTGCAGAGCGCCAAGCTAACTTTGTCGCCATATTTTTCGTGCAGCATTTCTGCGGTTTCAAAATTCCCTTTACCCATGAAGCCTTCGGCCGATTCAAACCGGATCTCGCCCTCTTTCGGGATGTAGATAATCGTCCAGTCCTTGCAGGCTCCGTTCAGGGTGAAGCCGGCGATTTCCAATTGGCCCATGGCAAAGCCGAAGGTGCCGCCGGAATTGGCTTCCTTGATGCCGCCGGTGAGCGGACTTTTGCAGCCGACGCTGAGGCGATTGGCGTTGGAAAAGTTTGTGCCTGCGAAAGGCCCGACCGAGAATATCAGTGGATTTTCGGGCGATAGCGGATCAACTGTCGCAGCACCTGCTGCCAGCAGGGTCTTGGCAATGTGATACCGTCCAGCTTTAGCAATGGTCTCGCCGTCCAAAGTTTCTGTTTCGATGGACTGTGTCTCTAGGTCAATGTTCAGATATTTACGCATGGCACCTTTTCCGTACTTTTAGAACTGTCAAAAAATTGGGGTCAGAAGCCTGTTCTCATAAACTAAAAGGCTTAAGAGTGAAAGCTTCATATAGGCGTTCTTGACAGCTGATAAAAGGTTGTCTTTGGTATTAGCTAGGTTTCCTTTAAAGGAGCGGCATTCCAATGAACCAAAACAAGATCAATCGAGATAGCATCGGCGCCTGCGTTTTTGATGCGTATGGCACCTTGTTTAATGTTCATGCGGCGGCGGCCAAGCTGAAGGGGGAATTAGACGGCAAGGCGGATCAACTGTCGCAAATCTGGCGTACCAAGCAGCTGGAATACACTTGGTTGCGTAGCTTGATGGGAAATTACGCGCCGTTCTGGCAGATCACCGGGGAGGCGCTGGACTATGCATTAGGCGTCGTGAAGATTGACAATCCGGCTCTGCGGCAAAAGCTGATGGATGTTTACATGCAGTTGGATGCATATCCAGAGGCCGCGGACGTGCTTGGAAAATTGAAAGCAGCCGGCATAAAGACCGCGATTTTATCCAACGGGTCGCCGGAAATGCTGGCCTCTGCGGTGAATAATGCGGGGCTATCTGACAGCTTGGACGCCGTATTATCAGTCGACGGTCTGCAAATATTTAAGCCTCATCCGAGCGTCTATCAGTTATCTGTCGATGAATTGGGTGTGGAAGCCGGGAATATCTGCTTCATGTCCTCCAATGCCTGGGACATAGCCGGTGGTTCGCATTTTGGCTACCAGGCCGTTTGGGTCAATCGCTTTGGTGCGGAACCAGAGCGCCTACCGGATGGGCCAGTCGCGGTGATCGAGTCCTTGGATGGGCTTTTGGAAATCTTAATCTAACGCCAATTGGATCGAATCAAGTAGAGTCGATACGTCAACAGGTTTTGTTAAATAGGCATGGAAGCCTGCTGCCTCTCCCATCTTAATATCCCGCGCCGTTGCGTTGGCGGTTAGCGCGATTACAGGAATTTCCCGCGTTTCTTTCATTTCCCGCAGCCGTTCGAGCGCCTTTATCCCATTCATTCCGGGCAAGTTGATATCCATGATAACGATGTCTGGTTTCTTAGCTTTGGCAAGGTCTATACCTAATTCAGCGGTGTGGGCTGTGATCATCTTTAGACCTTTGGTCCGTGCGATGATCATTTCCATTAACGTTAAATTCGCAGGGTTGTCTTCGATGTAAAGGACTTGGCCGACGGCTTCATCGAAAGCGGGGCTTAGCTCTGCAGAGGTATCGTCTGCTTCTTGGCTTGCGACATCGCTAGAAAGCGGAATTTCAATCCAGAACGTACTTCCTTCGCCGACATCGCTAACAAAGCCGATATTACCGCCCATTTCGTTGACCAAACGCTTGGTAACAACAAGCCCAATTCCCGTGCCTTCGATCTCAGTCATTTCTTGACCAAGGCGGCTGAAGGGCTGGAATAATTCCTGGTGTTGTTCTTGAGGGATCCCCATGCCGGTATCTGTCACATTGATCCGAAGCATTTCGGCCCCGGCCTCAGAACATGTCAAAGTTACCTCGCCACCGTCTCTATTGTACTTAATACCATTGGAAAGAAGATTTAGTAGGACTTGCTTCAACCGTGTGCTATCCCCCCGAATGGCTTTATTTCCGAGCGGCATGCACCGGTTATTGAGCTGAATGCCAGTTTCGTCGGCATTGGTCTCAAGCAAGGAGAAACATTCTTCAACCAGGGTAGCGACTTCTAAACTTTCTATGGACAGTTCCACTGTACCGGATTCAATCTTCGCCAGATCAAGAACATCATTGATCAATGTCAAAAGATGATGGCCGCCTTTCTCAATATGCTCGACGGCGCTGACCTGTCCTTCGGACAGCGTTTCATTGGGGTTTGTCTTCAGCAGCTGGCTAAATCCTAAAACCGCGTTCAATGGCGTGCGCAATTCATGGCTCATGGAAGACAAGAATTCTGATTTCGCGCGGTTGGCTTCCTCTGCGATTTGTTTTGCAAATTTTAAGTCGTCTTCGGCCTGTTTGCGGTCGGTAATGTCGCGAACAAGGCCGGTGAAGAGATTTTGACCTTCCTGCTTTAATTCACTCACAGCTAAAAACATTGGGAAGGTTGATCCGTCTTTTTTTAAACCAACCACTTCGCGGCTTATTCCAATGATTTTTCTCTCGCCGCTTTTCTTGTAATTTTTTAGATACTGATCATGATTTTCTTGGTGCGGATTCGGCATTAAAATTTTAATGTTCTTGCCGATGACTTCGTCCGCTTCGTAGCCAAAAATAGATTCTGCGGCCTTATTAAACGAATCAATATGGCCCCGTTCTGTAATTGTAATAATTCCATCAACCACTGTATCCAGGATACCCTGTAACCGGTCCTGTTGTTCCCTCAATGCCACTTCGATCTGTTCGCGCTCGACGATTTGTTGATTAAGGTTTTCTGTTCTCTCCTGAACGCGGGTTTCTAGTTTGTCATGGGCGTTTTGTAGCGCATCCCTGGCTTTTTGGCGTTCTGAAATATCCGTATTGATCGTACCGATGCCCGATATTTCGCCCCCTGCATCCCTGACAGGGAATTTTTGCAAAATTGTAGTGCGAGCCGTTCCGTCCTGTAACGGGGTCTGCATTTCCTGTTCAATCATTTTCCCGGTAGTAAGGACTTCACTATCCGTAGCCCGAACCCGGGTCGCATATTCGGTCGGAAATAATTCTTCGACCGTTTTTCCAAGCACATCTTCATCATTCGGAGCAAACCATTCACGCCAAATTTTATTAACGACTAAGAACCGTCCTTCGGTATCTTTTAGATTTACGGCTGACGGAACTGTATCCATAAAAGCGCGGAACTGATTTTCGCTAGCTGTTACTTTTTCCAAGGCGGCTTGATAATCGGTCACATCTGTCCGAATAATGGCAATACCGCCGTTCGGCGTTTTTGTTTCTCGGCTTTGGATGATCCGGCCGTCGGGGCGATACTCAATATGAGGCTTGCCGGGGTTGAGGTGGCGTTTCAAGCGTTCTTCAATCGAAAATTTTTTATGTTTTAGATACTTGTCCCGCAATCCGGATTCTTCCCGAATGCGCGCTTGTTCCTCAAATGTCATATTCAATTTAAGGATATTTTTAAGTTCTTCTCGGCCTTTGACAAAGTTTTCGTTAAATAGGGCAAGCCGGTCGTCTGCGTCGTAGTAGGCGATCCCATCGGGGATACTTTCAATTGTATCTTGAAGGATGTTTTCTGATCTCTTTCGGTCGGAAATATCCTGTGTGATGACTAACCTTGCGCGTTGTCCTTCAAATGTGATCATCGTGCCGATTGTTTCGACATCGACCAAACTGCCATCCAACCGTTGGTATTTAAACTCGGTGGGCGGTGCTGGCACACCTGTTGATTCGACATGTTCAATGCGTTTTAGCGCGTGATCTCGTTGTTCAGGGGCAACGACATCCATGCTTGGTTTGCCGATAAGTTCTTCAGCCGACCCGGCACCCATCAATCGTACCGCTGCAGGATTTACAAAGATAAGTTTTCTATCGGCATGAACCATGATTGAGACCGGTGAAAAATTGGCCAATGTGCGGAAAAAGGTTTCGTTCGCCGCAAAACCAGTCCAGTCCGATCTGGAAGGTCATAATCCGATACCACGAGACTGTATGAATTTGTGTGAAACTTTTTCAATCCAGCTTCAGCCGAAAGCGCGAAATCGACGGAATATCCGTCCTCCTGCATGCGTTCTTTAAACAACAAACACAGATGCTCATCGTCTTCGATATATAATAACCGCAAATTTTGATCCCGAGTCATGGGAGAAAATAACCCCCTTGGACCCTTCCGCCCCCAGAAAGGAATTAGTTATTGATTATGTAAATTACGTAAGGCTGACGTTTAAAATTACAAGCCGTATTTTAATAGATAAAGGGACTAGAGTAAATATTGTATCGGAAGGCTCTTGACGGGCCATCTGTTCGCTCCATCTTGATTTATAGGGCCGATAGGGCTATACGACTTTGTGTTACTATAAGAAACGGCACCATTAGGCTTGTGCCAGCTTTGGTTTGTAGAGAACCTCAACAATATTTGATGTAATTTTTACGGCGTAATTACAATTTCTGTAATTGCTCTCTTGCTCGTTCCGGCGTTTGGCGTCGTTTCGGGCACGGTGCCTATGGCCGAACTTGTGAAACGATTAAAATGTCTAAATCGGATTCAATATCACCCTATTTTAAGCCGCCGACGGTAAAGACCGCATTCCCGTTTATTAACTGGATCGTGCAGGTTAACCGTCAGACGCTGGTCGCTGATTTATTGGCGGCCTTAACAGGGGCGGTTGTGGTTCTGCCCCAAGGCGTCGCCTTTGCAATGATTGCGGGATTGCCACCCCAATACGGGTTATACACGGCGATAATTGTGCCGATCGTTGCAGCCCTTTTCGGGTCTTCTTTGCACCTTGTTTCAGGTCCAACGACGGCCATCTCCATCGTTGTTTTTGGCGTCGTATCGACTTTGGCGCAACCGGGATCGACCGAGTTCATCACTCTGGCGTTTGCCCTGACGCTTATGGCCGGGGTTTATCAGCTTATCTTTGGCATCGTTAAGTTAGGCCAACTGGCGAATTTTGTATCCCATGCCGTGGTTATTGGGTTCACCGCAGGGGCGGCAATTTTGATTGCAGCAAGCCAACTTAAAAATGTCATGGGAATTGATATTCCTCAGACGACTTCTTTCATATCCGGCGTGCTCGAACTTTTTAGTCATGTGCTTTCCACCAACGTTTACGCATTGATAATTGCCGTTCCGACGCTGTTTACCGCGATCATCGTGCACAAGTTCTACCCGCGCCTGCCGCATCTGCTTATCGCGATCGTCGTCGGCAGCGTTATTGGAATTTTGTTGGACGCACCCAGCCATGGTGTTGCGATGGTGGGCGAATTGCCGGACGATTTGCCGCCCTTTGCAGTCCCGGAGATTTCGTTGGCGACGATTAGGGATTTGGCACCAGGTGCCTTAGCGGTTGCAGTCTTGGGGCTTATTGAGGCGGTTTCCATTGCGAGGTCGATTGCCAGTCAGTCGCATCAGCGGATCGACGCCAATCAGGAATTTGTCGGTCAGGGATTATCCAACATCGTCGGCAGCTTTTTTTCCTGTTATGCGGGGTCGGGTTCTTTTACCCGTTCCGGAATTAACTATAGCGCTGGGGCTAAGACCCCCGTTGCCGCCATCCTCGCCGCGGTGTTTCTTGCACTCATGCTGGTGTTCGTGGCCCCGCTTGCGGCATATCTGCCGATCCCGGCAATGGGGGCGGTTATTTTTCTGGTCGCTTATAGCCTGATCGATTTCCGGAATATAAAAATCATTTTGGGGGTCAGCCGCTCTGATGGCGCTGTATTGGTCGTGACATTTTGTGCGACTCTGCTGCTGGATTTGGAATTCGCGATATTCGCCGGTGTTCTGCTATCGCTGGTAATTTATTTAAATCATACGGCCCATCCGCGGGTTTCCAGCATCATACCCAATCCAGATGCCTCACCGCGACGTTTTGAATCAGTGGCAACCCATTCAAACCGACGTTGCCCCCAACTGGACGTGCTTGATGTCAGCGGATCGATCTTTTTCGGATCGAGCGACGCCATATTCCAACGCATTCAGGTGATCTATAAGCGGAAGCCATCCTATCGCCATATTTTGATTGTCGCTGATAGTGTCAGCCTGATTGATGTTTCCGGTGCTGAGATGTTGGTCGAAGTCGCAGAGGTCCTGCGCGAAAGAGGTGGAGGGCTCTACATCTCAGGATTAGGGCTTGAAGACCGTGCTTTTTTAAAACGCGGCGGATATTTGCAAGAAATTGGTCGGAAAAATGTCTTCTACAACAAAAAGCGCGCCCTGCCGGCGATTATTGACCGCCTCAATCTGGAGCAATGCGCAATTTGCCAACGCAGGATATTTCTGGAGTGTCCTGAGTTTTAACAGGCGTCATTGGCTAAATTTGACCTATGTAACTGCAGTTGCTAGTTGCATCGCCCCCCCTTTCACCGCATCCAACCCGAGCGCATAATCTTGGCCTGCCTGTGCGTCCTTGTATGTAATCTTCACGTCTTTGATGCTGACATTGTTGACGACTGGCAGGGCGGCTGGACCGCCCTTGGCTGCTGGAGCGGCAGCTTTCTTCGGTGCTGCGCCCAGTTCCCAATTGGCTTTGCCGGATTTATCTTTTTCCGCAAGAAGATCAACGCCTTCCAAAATGATCTGGTTCACCTTGATATTGCCCGATAGCAAGGGCATCAGCGAAATCTCTGCCGCGAACTTCTTGACCGTCACCATCTGTGGGCGCGATCCCCACGATGCGTTGGCGAAGGATACGCCTTCAACTGCAAGCCGGGGGGTCAGAGAAATCTCAAGATTAAGATCGCCCTCAATCTTCAAATCGCGACCCGTCGCTGCCTTGGCTTGCTCTGCCACCAATCCCTTGTACTGATTGAAGTCCATGGTTGAGAGATAAATTCCCCCACCGACGAGGACTAAAACAATCAGCCCAACCAAAATGCCAGAAATTTTGAGCAGTTTTTTCATAATGGGCTATCCCTCTAATGAGTAGTTTCAGTATTTAAATAAGTCGAGCGGCACCGCAGAATTGGGGTCGTCAAAACTCTATCTATATTGTGGTGGAGAGGGAGAGGCTGTTGTGCGCTCCATGGTCTCTGAGGCTAAAGACGGCAACATGACCGCTGCTAAGGCGATCCTCGACCGTCTAGTGCCGCCCAGGAAGTCGAGTCCTACGCCAATAGAAATTCCTGAAATAGCGGAGGTCTCCGACCTTGAGACCGCACTTTTTAAAGTGGCAAACGACATGGCCACGGGCGAGATCACACCTGAGGAAGCGAGCGCCATCACAGGGGTTTTCGCAAACCACGTTCGACTTCATGAAACACTAAAGATTGAAGATAGATTGGCGCAACTTGAGGAGAAAATGAATGGCAACGACCGCCCAAATTAGCCGCCTTGAAAACGTAGAAAAATCGGCCCCAAAACGTGATCCATATGATCTGTCTGTGTTATCGGACTTCCAACTTAAGGTTCTGAAGCGGTTTATCAGGAAGGAATCCACTGATGATGACATCCACATAATGAAAACCGAAATTGGGCCCATATTCGAATTTCAGAAACGGGAGAGGTCATCATGAGTAGGGATGCTGTGATCTTTGGCCTTGATGGCGT
>JABJKH010000063.1 GCA_018660465.1 Rhodospirillaceae bacterium | reverse complement strand
GGAATGAGTCGCGTCCATACATACTTCCAAGCATCGACATAATACCTGGGTCGTTTTTTTTGCTTGCGCGGCGTACCCAGTAGTTTCCTTTTTCCACATCCTGTTTGAGATGTTCGCCAGACAGATATAGATCGGCCAAATCAATTATGGCCATTGCATACCCCCCATCGGCCGCTCGAGTTAGCCATTTAATTGCGAGGGATACATTTTTTTCAACAACTCTCCCTTCTAAATAAAGCCGACCAAGATCATGTTGCGAATCGACATACCCGGTCTCGGCAGACCGGCGATAGAAGGAAATTCCGAGTTTGTGATTTTGTTTAATTCCCCATCCTCCGGTATATAGAAAACCTAGTTTATTTTGGGCTTCTGTGTTCCCAGAATGTGAGAGAGACGTCCAAATGTTTTCGGCAGTTTTGACATCTCCTGCAATATAGAATTTCTCAGCTTCATAGAGTTTTAATTGAGAGCAAGCTGAAGTCACAGCAATGCATATAAGAGTAATTAAGGTTCGCATTTGATGTCTCTATTTGATCCGAATTACTTGCAATAGCGTATCTCTGAATACATTGATAGCTATGAAAGCATTAGGCACGTTTTTCCAAGACAGTCGTAAACAATTCCGAACTAGCTCTCCACCGACATCCCCGAAGACGAACGCTCGGGTCTCACCCGGCAACTCGAAGCCGGCTTGCAAGACATCACCGAGCGGCAAGAGTTGCAGGCGATGGAGCAATCCATCCAGGCTGAAACTTTTACCGGCATTCAGACCGCTGCCCTAGCGGATCGGATCGAGCAAGGTCAAGCCGGACGCCACGATATTGCGGCTGCGGGGTTTTTGTTTGAAGAAGACGGCAGTGACAACCCTGTGCGTGCCCAGCTCAACGCGCTCGCCGATAAATCCATAAAAGACCGCCGCGATAAGACAACCCGGGTGAACTCCATCGCCAGTGCCTTGGGCGTGAACTCCCTCGATCCGCGCGACAAATCCCACGCACGTGGCCTCGACGAATTCTACGAAGACCGAGTCCTCCCGCAACTCACAAATCTAAATCCCCAACTCCGCGCCGAAGCAGAACTCGGCCTGGTCAAGCAGCTCGGCACCATCCCCAATCGCCTCGCCCAGACCACCCGAACTCACCTGACCCACGGCACCCCAGAGGCCGCCACCTTCGCCGCAAACTCGCTGATGAAACTCACCCGAGAAATCCCAACCGCACTCGCCCCCATCCCACCAAAAGACCTATCCCGCGCCGCCCTCCTAACCACCTACACCCAAACCGGCCTCGACCCGGCAACAGCAGCAGACCGCGCCAACGAAGCGCTCACCACAACCCCCGCGATCACCACCGAACGCGACACCGACTTCGCGGCAACGCTTGAAGACAACTTGTTCGATGAAGGCCTCTTGGGTGACTTCGGAGACGGGGTGTTTGATCCCGATGATCTAATCTTTCCTAATCCTGGGTTCGAGCCAGAGCTTCCGAAACTCCCTAATGATTGGAACACCTCACCTGTCGAGCCGAAAGAGTCAGGGGAGGGTGATGTGGAAGAAGAGCGGTATGATCTTCCCGTTGACCCGACGAAACCGCCGATTGATCTCCGAAAAATTCCGGAGGACATCATAATTATTGGCGATGACGACCTTCCGGAGAAACTTCCGAAAATTCGTAAATTGGTCCCTTTATGGAAACGCTGAGCCAAGCAACGGGCGTCGGGCGTTATATGTTGAATACTAAGGAGTGATTGGTTTGCCAGGACTACAGTTTGCAAGCTGCTCCCATTAGCTCTGAACTGTAGCAAGCCATTTCATAAATCTGATCCATCAGGTTGAAACCAGTTAATGTGATTAGTTTGTTAATTCCCCATCCGCCTGCAATGACGGTGGCCAGCCCAATGCCGAGCGCCAACGATATTACAATGAGACCATGCGCAATTTCTTCGGTGCGAAGTTTCTGTGCAATTTTGACACGCATTGAAATCGGGATCACCAGCAAGGGCAGACCAGCAACGGCGACGGTTAAGTGCAAGATTGTTGGAACCAAGTTTGTGAGTAGCATCAAGGTGAACCATAAACCGTTCGGTGAAAATGGCCCGTTGCTGGCAGAGAAAAGGAGGGGCGCATGGTTAAATTTCAAAGCAACGCCAAATTGATCAAGCATGAAATTGGTTATCTGAAATCCACCAATTAATGCAGCCGGTACCAATGCCAGCAACGCAATGGCGATTAGGGTGTCGTAGAGTAAGATGTGTGTAACGAACTTAAAGAGTGAATGATCATCTTTGATCGAGGTCGCGAGATGTCGGCTGACCGCCCAAGATGCCCAGTCGAATAAACCATTCATAACGGAAAGCATCGTACCAAATCCAAATATTCCAAGAAAGGCAACCACCGTTATGAGCGTCGCTCCCAAGTGGTTAAGCACCAAGGAGATGATCAGGGCAATAAGGCCGACAAGCACGACCCCTCGGCCTGAAATCGGGATGCGGCCTGCTGCCGCCGCCCCAATAAAGTGAATACCAAGCCCCGCAGCCGCCCCGATTGCCATTCCCGACGTTCCCTTGCCTTGAGCTAAGGTAACAGATACCGCCATTCCCACCGCGATGACGACAATGCACGAAACGCCCCCGACCCAGTTCTTGGATTTATCACTCAAGTCTGGAAGACGACGCCAGAATAAATAGCTTGCGGTAATGAAAATCAGAATGATGACAAATACGGTGACACGATTGCCCATGGGTTGTACTGGGAAAACTTTTATGTCGAACACACCGCCATGAAAGCCGAAGGTCCAGGCGAACATGAAAAAGAAAAAACCGTACGCACAACCAATCGCCATGCATCTATCTAACGCGTGGAAGGACCAGCCTTTGCCGAAGAACGAATGTAGCCCGTCCAGGCCCCACGTCAGAAAGGTGCTATATTTTTCCTCATACTGCTGGCTTTCGATTATAGCTGCTACGGCTTCTCGTTTGGCGGCGCTTTCATTTAAGAGCCTTATCCCCAAATTAAATAGAAAGGCGAAGATTGCGAGGCTGATTGCAAAGTTCTGGCCCATTAGCCGATTCCCAGTTCCTTGGCGGTGTCGTTGTTGACCCAAAAAAATAATTCTATCGCGCTACTCCGTTCGATCGTCGCGATAGGGTCTTCACCGATGACAATGATATGGCACAGAACGGTTATGGCAGCCGTTGCGGTCCAAGCCGCCGCCGTGTTGGGGGGCACCTGTGGTGGCAGCATCTTCGTTACCGAGAGATGAGTGGGTATGCCCGCTGTAAAAATTGACGGGTTTCTGGTCAGGACTAAAAGCGTAGACAGCGCCGGCCGATACGGCAACGACCAAAACAGCAGACAGAATGATCCTTAATTTATGTGACGGCATGGCTCGACCCTTTCGTCCCTGATCGCACGATCCGCACCAGGGATACATCTAAAAGTTATACAGAAATAATAAAAACACTTTTAACGATAATATGATATCGGTAAAGTTGTCAAATAACAATGTAAACACGTAAAACGGTAGGGGGCGGCGAAGGGTAATGAGTCAAGTTTCTCTAAACTGAGAAAAACTAATACGCAGATACCATTCGGCGGCGGAGTTGGGGCAGGGCCTCGGCGGCATTTCTGATCTGGGTCTTGGATTTCTCGTTGCACGGCGCGGTCGCTAATTTGGCCGCGTCGGAGAGGACCTTATTGACCGCGTTTTCGCTGGTGCGTTTTCGTAACGACAGTTCGACCACACTGAAATCTTCGCGCATTTGATTTCGTTGTGACGGGTTCAGAACTTGGCAGCGGCGTTCCAGATTGAGCCGAATGGCGGCGTTTTGGAATTGCCGTAGGTAGTTTTTCCATTCGGAAAATCCCGAACGGTACGGCTGCCTGATCATTGACTTCGACATTCGCCGGGCGAGGCCCAAGGTGTCGGTGACCGCCTTCTTCGCCTTCTTGTCGCACTTTTCAAACTTTTTTGAACTGGCACTGCTTTCCGCGGACGCGCGTGCTTTCGCCAGTGTTTGTGGTTTTACATAGCGGCGCAGCCCCCGAGTTAGCATCGTCGCATGCCATTCGAATTCACGGGTTGCTTGTTCCGGCAGGATTCTGCAGCGTTGATTGACAAACCATCCGCCCGAGATAAGGGCGTAGTCATTGACCATCTGTCCAATTCGCTTGCGGCGTTCTTCATTGGAGATCGCCTTCCCTTTCGCCTGAGAAATCTGTGGCGATGCGGCATCGGAGTTGGCTGCCGAAGCAATTGCTGAAAAGCCCGCAATTCCTACTGATAAAGCCCCTATTGATAAAGTATAGGCCAGGGTAAGTCGGAACAGGAACATTTCGTCTCCTAAAAGGCATTCACGTTTTAGAATCGTTTGCTATTCTGCCTGGGTTTTTCCGCTGTTGTCACGTGAAGAAATCGGCCCTACCCCTGTGTCATTGGCCTCAGTTTTTGATGGATGAGAACCGACGGGTTCAAGCCTTGGGCGCGGAGGCCCCGGACAAACCAGCTGTAGGCTCGGGTGATTCCGTCTCGGGCTTTTAATTCGCCGCCCAAGTACATGGCCGACAAGGAGAAGGCGGCGTTGGCATTGTTGTTGTTGGCAGATTTTTCAAACCAATGACGGGCGGATTTTAGATCACGCGCCGTGCCCCGTCCGTCCCGGTAGAGTTCCCCCAATTGAAATTGCGCCTTGGCGAGGCCTTGGGTAGCGGCAACGCTTAAGTGTTTCAGGGCCAGGGTGTAATCGACCGCCCGGCCTTCGCCTTTTAAGTACATTTCACCAAGATCTCCGTGCGCGTCGGCATCGCCTTGGACGGCCGCGCGGCCGAAGAAGCCAAGCGCCTTGGCCAGGTTTTTAGTAGCCCCGCGCCCTTCTCTGAAAATCCGACCGAGATCAACCAACGCGCCAACACTTCCCAGGGCGGCGGCGCGTTCAAACCAGGGCACGGCGCGGGCATCTGCTGCGGCGTTTTGGGTGGCTTGGTAGTAACTGCCGATCATGCGGACAATGAAGGGGTCGTTCGAGCGGGCAGCCCGGCGAAACCAGTATTCGGCTCGATCAAGGTCGCGGGCCTGACCATCGCCCCAGGCGAAGCTGCTGCCGAGGAGCATCTGGGCATGGGGATGATTTTGCTCAGCGGCGGGGCGCAGCCAGCGATTGGCCTGCTCCGGTCGCGGTCGCGTGATTTCGCCATTGGTAAATAAGAACCCCATGCGGAACTGCGCCGTGGCGTTGCCCTTATTCGCTAAATCCTGCCAGATTTCCACGGCGTCGGCATATTCATGCCGGATGTAAGCTTTTTCAGCCGTTCGCAGCAGAGGCTCAGCAACTGAAAGAGGCACGGATGCAAAAGAATTGGGGGCCTTCTTTGCCTCTGTTGTGGAGGGAGGCACAGGGCTAGCACAGGCACCCAAAATAAGAACAGAAGCGACGATAACGGGAAACTTCATGGAATCCTTAACCGGCAGCGCATCAATAGAATCGACCTGAATTTCAGTATACCTGCTGACGCAGTGTTTGGGTATAGGGTGAAATGCGATAAGCTGTGGACAAATATGGGGAACGGGTATTGGGGCGAGAATTAGCGATGGGGTCTCGGGCGACGGATTTGCTTATGGGGGCTGCGGTGGCGGCCCCTTTTGTGCTGAATGATTTTTTATTCGTTCGTGCCGAGGGGGTGACGGCCTGGCTGACGGTGGATTACGGTTCTCGGTTCCTGGCCTTGGCAGTGATCTTCTTTTATCCGCCATTTCGCGCCGCCGCGACGGAGGCACTTCGCTTCAACAAGTATCCGTCCCATCCGTGGGGGTCTTATTTTGGGAATTTCGCATTTGGGATTGGTCTTGTTGTGGTCTTATCAATGGCCGCTGAATACGCCGTGCGCCAACCCTTAAAAGAACTCATTCCGGGGACGGAACTATTTACCTATCCGGATTTAGACTTAGGGGCCGTGTATTGGCTGGATGTCACGTTCGGTCTGGCCTTGGTCGCATTAAGCGAGGAACTGGCCTTCCGCACGGTGGCCAAGAGGGTGATCGGCGCTTTTAGCGAAAACCAGGTTTGGTTGGTGGTGGTGTCATCGGTGGTGTTTGGGATCATCCATTGGTCCAACGGCGTGCCCAACATCATCGATAGCGCCGTGGTCGGGGCGGTTTTGATGGTGTTTTATCTGCGCTCAGGCTCAATTCTCGGCCCTGTGGCGGCACATTATTTAATCGATTTGTGGTATTTCGCGTGAGGCAGCTTACTTCACGCAGGTAAAGTTCGCCGCAATTGGGTTCATGAGCGGGCAGGTCAAGCGATCTTGATTCACAAACTTGGCCGATTTGCCAAACTTGCCACATTCATCTTTTGCCATTTCCAGAACGTCTTGGGCTGACGTGTCGCTCTTATTATAGCAGATGGTGAGTTCATCCCGATCTTTGATGTCTTTGTTAAAATTTTTGGCGTCTCGTTTGAATTCGATTGGATTGTGGATATAAGCGGGCGACTCGCAGGCGGCTGCCAGAAAGACGGAAAGGATTAGGGCCAGGGCGGTGAGGGGACGGTACTGCATGCGTCCTTAGTCCTCCAAACTCACTTTAGATTCAAGCAAAAGATCGCAAATTTCACGAACCGCACCCTGTCCACCGGCCCGATCTGTCACGTAGGCCGCACATTCCATCACTGCCGCCGCGCCATCTGCAACCGTGATCGGCACACCAACGGCCTGCATGAGGCTGAGGTCCGGTAGGTCGTCGCCAATATGCGCCACATCGTTTAGGTGGATGTCGAGGCTGTCGCAGATTTCCGAGAGTTCCTTAAGCTTGTCACTCACCCCAACCCGAACATGTTCGACGCCTAGATCCTTGGCGCGGGTGACCGTAGACGCGGGCCGACCGGCGGATATGATCGCGACTTCCAAGCCTGCCTCGCGGACGAGCACGATGCCTAAGCCGTCGCGCACATTGAATTTTCGAAATGCCAAACCATCGTCCGTATAATAAAGGCCGCCGTCGGTCAGCACGCCATCCACATCAAGTGACAATAGCTTGACCGACTTCAGTCTCTCGCCCAGTTGGTCGCGGTTAAGCTTGGTTTTAGATTGATACGCCATGGTGGGAAGAGTTTTAGCCAATCCGCGCGTGATCACAATACCTTTCACCTTAATTCACGCCGGGGTATAAATTCGGGGTATAAGATTTCCTTCCCCTCATTCGACGAAGTCTCTTCAACATGATGCAGCCTTTTCCTGAACTTTTTGGCATTTCCGTATTCGCGGGATTGGCC
The DNA here is from genome assembly GCA_018660465.1 of Rhodospirillaceae bacterium. NCBI lineage: Bacteria > Pseudomonadati > Pseudomonadota > Alphaproteobacteria > Rhodospirillales > Rhodospirillaceae > Rhodospirillaceae bacterium. The sequence goes on along the minus strand of JABJKH010000063.1, from coordinate 50,313 downwards.
CTATGGGAAGTTGTGCTGTTGCTGTCAATTTATTCGATCGCTTTCTTTATTAAGGGAGCCATCGGCGTCGGTAACGTATCGATGATGGTGCTGTTCGGTGCGATGATCCTGGAGCCTCATCATGCGGTCGTCTTGGCAGCAATGACCAATTTCGTCGTGCAGATGCAGTTCATTCCGGAGGCTAATAGAGACGGCAACTATAGCGTCATTCGTACCGCCATTTGGCCTTATCTTCTGGGCGTCTTTGTTGGAATTACACTATTTGATTATCTGAGTGCGACCTGGTTGACCATTATTCTAGGCGTTTCAGTCGGGGCATTGGTCGGTTTGGATATGTTTGGGGTAATGCGTCATTTGTTTGATAGACTTAATCTCAAGTCGGCTAAATCTCTGTTCCCGTATACAAGCATATCAGGATTGATTGTCGGCGTGACCGGCGCCGGTGGATTGTTGATGCTGGCGTTCTATGTGAAGCAAGTTCTAAAGGTGCCGCGATCAATAAGAGGAACTATGTTGTTGATCAGCGTTATTGTCTCGGTCGCACGTGTTAGTGGGCTGAGTATTGCAGGGTTTGTTGACCTTAAAATTCTTACAGAAGTTCTGATTTGTTTGCCGATCGGATTCGTAGGTGGACAGTTGGGGCAGCTCTTTTTCAAACAACTTTCTGATAAAAACTACCACCGAATTTTGAGTGGAATTATGATGTTTGCGGCAATTATCCTGGCGGTTAAGGGTATCTCACAACTTATTTAAGCACTTTTTGGTATCTCAAAAATGTGAATTGGGCGCGCGGGGTGCCCGTGTCCCCGCGCGCGAGACCAAAAAAACAGGTCTCCAGCAACCCGCGTCCGGGCGCTTCCAAACTCTACAGTTCCGAGAATATCTATGAAAAGGTTAGGTCTATTTTTTCCTGTCCCATTGAGAACAAACGACAATTTAGACTTTAACAGAGGATGATACTGGACACTGGACACCTATTTTGTTCGCGAACAAAATAGGTGTTAAAGGTAGACACTTTTTTAATCGAAAATCACGCATATAACCCCCGCTTACATGGCTGCCAATTCGATGTTGACCGATCTACACCTGATGTCAGTATTGATTTCTATTAATATGGTGTTGGTAGAAAAATATTCTATATAAAACAATACGATATATTGTCTTTATGAAAGTTTAATTCCATTATTTAAAGTATGAAATATCAAAATAATTATACGTATTTGGTATGAAATGTCGGCATAAATAAGTGTCCAGTATCAGCATCGATTTGAAGCTGGACACTTTAAACTATTTTGTTCGCGAACATTTTAAAGTTTGCAACAAGGCCTAAAAATCCTTCACTTATACGACCCAGACAACACAGTTTGGGTGCGTAAATTGCAAAATAAAAATTACCGTAATGCGTTAAAAGGGTCGCTAAGAGATTGCTACCGACCTCACGGCTTACATTCCCCAAAGGGCAAATTTGTATGGGTTGCTATTGCGTTTTTTGCAGTAACGGCCTGTGCCCCTGTTTCGCTACACGGGGCGGAAGGGCAAACCGAAATTCGGCCTGAACGGGCGATTGAGGTTAAGCGCAGTGATGTATCTTCCCAGGATTTGGTTTGTGCCGAGCAGAAGGATATGGCGGCGGCACTGTTGAAAGCTTATGGCGAGCGGAGCATTTCAGCCGGCCTCGCCAGCACCGGGTATCTCCTGCAAATTTATGCCGCAAGGTCGGGATCGTTCACCATAGTTGCGACCGGCCCCAACGGAATTTCATGCATTGCCGCTGACGGACAAGGTTGGAACCCGATCCCCGTTGCTAAACCCTCAATTGGAAAAAGGAGTTAAGAAATGGCCCAGAAACATATCACGATTAATGACGTTAGTCCGCGTGCAACGTTTGTCGCCGACGGCGTAATAAAGATCTACGAATTTTCGTTCCCGGTCTTTTCCGGGGCTGACGTCAAAGTTTACTTGGACGACTCACTTCAAAGTTCTGGCTTTACAGTTGTCGTAAATAAGGCACCCACCGTCGGTGGTTCAGTAACGTTCACAATTGCGCCAACGGCGGACAGCGCGATTACGTTGGTTCGAAACTTGCCTATTCAACGACTGTCAGACTTTCAGGAGTCCGGCGAGTTTCGCGCCAAGATCATTAATGATGAATTGGATTATTTAACCGCGTTGGTTCAGCAAGTAGATGATGATGCCAGTCGTTCTATTGGGCTTAGTCCTTCTGATCCCGATGCCAGTTTGCTTTTGCCTGTCGTCAGTGCGCGCCTTGATAAGGCTCTTGTGTTTGATGCAAATGGCAACGTGGGAGTATCAGCCGAGGCTTACAGCACGATCTTACAACGGGCGACGGATTCGGAAGCTGCTGCAGCCAGTGCGGAAACAATTGAAGCTGCGGCTCTCGCGTCTGCGACGGCGGCAGGGGCAGCTGAAACCGCCGCCGCCGCCGCCGCCGCTGCTGCACAGGTAGTGGTGTCTCAGCTCGACGGCGAGGCCATTGCAGACGATGATGGCGACACTTCTTGGGAAACTGAACGCGGCACCGATGACGATACCTTGCGCGGCAAAGCCGGTGGCACGGACGTCATAGAGGCAGGCGCGACAGAGGTTAAATCGCTTGTGCCCTTCGATGTCACCGGCACCATTGTTGCCTCAGGGAATATCACGTCGTCTGGTGTGCTCAGTGGTGCGTCGGTCAGCACAGCGGGCAGTGTGACGGCTGGAAGTGTTTCCGCCGCCACAGTTGCCGCCACAACCCTCTCTGGAACGAATATTTCTTTTGCCGGTCCGATTACTCAGACCGTCCCCGGCACAGGGACGGGGCTGGATGCAGAACTTTGGGATGGTGCCACCAAGACAATATCCACCGGCGCACCTAGCGGTGGTGTCGACGGCGATATCTGGTTCCAGTACGACGCATAAAGGGGACATCATGGCCACAATACACACCAAAGTCGGGGCGACCTGGAAAGAAGCAACCAATGTCTTTGTGAAAGTATCCGGTGTCTGGAAAAGCGTAAATAATGTTTACGTCAGGCAAGGCGGTGTTTGGAAAGGTTTTGGTATTACGACGGTTTTGAATATCACCATCGATACCTTCAATTATGACATCTTTGTTGAAGCGGGGTCGCCGGTCGCTGCGGTTGATGTCGTCATAAATATCGCAAACGGCATAAAGGTAGGTTCCACCACGACAGCAACACCTGCCATGTATGGGTCGGCAAACCTGCCGACCGGATCAACCGTGGTGATTAATAACCTCGGCAAAATTCAAGGCAAAGGCGGCGACGCGAACGCTGGTACGGGGGGCGTGGCGCTACAACTTGTGGCGACGACAACAATCGATAATACCGCTGGCAATATTTGGGGCGGTGGTGGCGGCGGTGGAGAAGGCGGTCAGAGCCGGTTAAACATCGCCGATGACGAGGAACCCGCAAGCTATGTCTATGTCAATGGCGGCGCGGGCGGGGGTGGTGCGGGTCTTAACGGCGGCACCGGATGCAATGTCGGCACGGTGACTTCAGGCGGAGCTGGCTGTGCCGGTGCAATTTATCAAACGGTAATTGGTGGAGCAGGCGGCTTAGGTGGTGCCCCCGGCACAAATGGATCACTCGGCGGAGCTGGCAGTTTTACCCCTAATTCGCCTGGTGGGATTGCCGGCAAGGCGGTCAATCTAAACACCTTTACGCCGGTCTGGACGGGCGGAAACAACGCGACTCAAGTTAGAGGGCTCGTCTCATGATCAAGGCGCTTTTTTGGTATGGGCAAAATGGATTGATTGTTGGCGATGGGGTGCGCGAGCAATTGGCCACCAAGCCTAAATTGCCCTTTACCTTCGATGTCCTTTATTTCGAATCCACACAGATGTGGTGTTCGGACGCCGAATCCCGCCGCACCTTAACAGCGGAACAACAGCGCGTATGCGAAGACTTTGTCGACTCATATGCCTTCGCTGTGCCCCCCGAGCCACAGGTGCATCTGGTCGGCAAAGATGGCCTCTACAAGGGGCTGGGAAGACCAAGCGATGGCATCGTCGTCGGCCCACCGCCGTCGGATGGTGTGTATCGCTGGGACACCGACACCGAAACCTGGAACCGAGTCATGGGCGCGGATGTTGACGGGCAGTTCGTCATGGATGATGTCGATGCCGTCGCTCTGGTTACCCCTCGACCGCCAAGTTCAGACTCGTGGTGGCGCTGGGATGAATTAGAAAAGGACTGGAAAGACGTCCGCACCCTTCAAGACCTTCAGAGAGAAGGTGTTCAAATTCTAATGGAAGGAATTGAAGACGTCCGACTTGGATTTTTGGAACGGCGTGGATCGCAAGATTATATCTACATTCTAAAAGCCCGCGAGGCACAAGCGTTCAAGGATGCAGGCTCACCGGATTTTGTAGCCGGGGATTGGCCCTTTCTAAAGGCCGATATGGAGGTTGAGCGGTTCACCAATCCAACCATCACAGCCGATGAACTGGCCGATGCGATCTTGTATCAAGCGGCCTACAGTGCCGCGGCTCTCCTGCCCAGTGAACGCATCCGCCGTGGTGCTAAGAAATCGATCATGGCGGCGACAAGCAGTGACGAGATTGACCTGATCATTGATCTCGCGGTTTCTGAAATGGGGTCGCTGGTTCGATGATCGTTCACACCAGCCCCAAATCATTTTTACTTGCCGCCCAGCGCCTTGGACGGGAGCTTCCCGTTTATAAGAAGATCATTGGCTGGGCCGGGTTATCCCACGTGGATCGGTCGGAAACATTAGATCTTGGTTTCCCGATAAAAATCTTGGAGCCAATTCCAAAGGACCGCTTTACCGCTAAAACTTTCGCCGAAGTTTGTGACGATGCGGCAATTGAAATTATCAAAGGCGACATGCCAATCGATGTTGCCTGGTCGGGCGGTATCGACAGTACCGCGGCACTGGTCGCGTTATTAAAAGCTGGCATCGATTTGGATCGGCTGACGATCTTAATGCTGCCGGAAACACCGGGCACGAGAAGGCTTCCCTTTCGATGTGGTTCGGTCGCCGAGTACCCCGAATTCTTTAAGAAATACATCAATGGAAAAATTCAATGGCGCATGGTCAAGGACGTCCGCCAGGAAATTTGTTCTGATCGCCTTATGCTGACCGGGGAATTGGGGGATCAATTATTTGGCTCCATTCGTTTGTTCAGTCGCTTTCAACCCTATCTCATGCGCCGCCCGTATGAAGAAGTCATAAATATCGATGAGGGACTTTACAAAATCATCGACATTCTCCGGCCCTTTATTGCGGCCAGTCCTGTTCCCATCGTGAGCATCTACGATCTTATGTGGTGGCTGAACTTTGGACTTAAGTGGCAATCAGTCAGTTTTAGAATGTTAGCGCCCAACAGGTTTCATCTGTATCCGAACATGCGGCATTTTTTTGGAACCGATGATTTCCAGCGCTGGTCGATCACCAACCACCACATAAAAATGCAAGGCGTGGATTTAAAATCCTACAAGATGCCCGCCAAGGACTACATCTACGAATTTACCCGTGATGCGGATTATCGGGATAACAAACTCAAAGAACGATCATTGCCTGCAGGTGGCTTTGGGGCCGGGTTCTGCTGTGTCTTTGATGATCTCTCAACACTTAAATTCGGCGCGTATTCGGTCGAGGGCTCCGCCTTTACCGACGAAATACAAAATCAACTTAAAAGGAAGATGCAGTGACAACATACATCGCTCCCGGTCAGGAATATAACGCCAAGTCCAACCCTAATCTGCCGTACGCGCACGAAGTATTTGTTGGTGATTTTAATGTCGCCATCGGCGAAGGTGACTGCGCGTTTTACGTCCAACCGGAAGAAGGAATTGCCGGGGTGCGGCGCGGCGTGTGTTCGCTGTTTCTCAACGGAATGGCAGTCGTGGTGCGCGGCTTTGCGCCGATGGACACAACGATAATCTTAAATTCTGAAACCTGCCTGCCCTACGTCAATGGCTGTTCGACGAAACAAATTATTCCGCCGCCGAGACCAGGTGATCCGTCGCTACAGATGCTGCGAATTCCCGCCGGCTCCAGCGAACAAGCCCACCACATCCATTCCACGGCGCGCGTTGTCTATGTTCTGGAAGGCGAGGGGAAATCCATTGTCGGGATGGAAGACAATGCAGTTTCCCATGACCTGTCCCCCGGCACGGTTGTCGATCTTCCGGCCATGGTGCCGCATCATTTTGTTACCGGCCCGGATGCGGATTTGGTGGTCTTGCCTGTGCATGTCTGGAGCTCCACACCGTCCGAATTACACCACCCCATGTTTACCGGAACCCATTTGGCGTAACGCCAGCTCGCTCACATTTTGTAAGGATATTCTCATGGCTGAAGAACACATTAAGATTAACGACATCAATCCCCGGGTGCAGTTTGCCGCAGACGGTATTGCGGTTGAATTTGAATTCCTGTTTCCCGCCTTCGATCTATCAGAGGTCGAAGTTTATCTTGGGGACACGTTGCAAGTAACCGACCTTGCGGTGGAGCTGAATATTCCACCGGCGGTGGGAGGTACCGTGACGTTTGATGCCCCACCGGCTGCTGCAACCGTTGTGACGATTGTCAGGAATCTTCCAATCATCCGGACGACTGACTTTCAAGAATCGGGCGAGTTCAGATCGAAGGTGATTAACGATGAACTTGATTACCTGACGGCCTGCCTGCAGCAGGTGAATAACATCACAGGCCGCTCAATCACGCTGAACACGACCGACCCCGACGGCAGCCTAAATTTGCCGACAAAGGATGTCCGCGCCAGCAAGGCGTTGATCTTCGATGGCACTGGTGACATTGCGGTTTCAAACGACAACTACAATGATCAAGCGACCGCGGCAGCTGCGGACGCTGCATCAGCGACAGCATCGGCAGCAGCCGCAGCAATATCAGAAACCAATGCCGCGACTTCAGAAACAAACGCTGGGGTATCTGAGACCAACGCCGCGGCATCGGCCACAGCAGCGGCGACTGCGGCGACATCGAACCTGTTCAATACCATCACCAACAAGTCGGACGCCGACAGTCCCATCGCACCCGATTTGGGCGATGATGGTACCGTATTCGTTATCGATACAACCAGCGGCAACGTGGTCATCAACATGCCATCGATTGATACAGTCGGTGAAGGTTACCGAATTGGCATTGTCAAAAATGGGGCTGCAAATACGATCACCGTTAACCGCGATGGTACAGACACAATTAACGGCCTGACGGCACTCACCATCACAGAAGACACAGAGCAGTTCACTCTTGTTGCCGATGACAATTCGCCGGATAACTGGGTCGGTTTTGGGGGCTCCGCGATCATCAGTGCAGGCTCAATCGTGACGGCGATGTTGGCCGATGATGTGGTTACGACGGCGAAGATTGCCGCCGGTGCTGTGGCTCTCGCTGAAATGTCGAACGATGCAAAACGACAAGTGATTGCCATCGCCGTTGGCGACGAAGTGACGCCAATTGTGATCGGTACGGGTGCCGTCACGTTTCGTACGCCTTACGCCTTTACTCTGACAGATGTACGCGCGTCTCTGACCACGGCACAGGCCAGCGGCTCGATCTTGACGGTTGATATCAACGAGGGCGGCACCACGGTTCTGTCGACCAAGATCACACTGGACAATACAGAAAAAACATCCACCACAGCCGCCACTGCGCCGGTCATTTCCGACAGCGCGCTTGCCGATGATGCGGAGATTACCGTCGACATTGATCAAGTCGGTGACGGCACAGCGGCGGGTCTAAAAATCTATCTCATAGGATACCAAGCATAATGTCATTCATCATAAATCCATTTCGGTTCGGGGGAACCGGGTATGTCATTCCACAGTCTTGTCGGTTTAACGATGATGATAATGCGTATCTTTCATGGACCCCTGGCGTGGCAGCGACATCAACCACGTCCGGGACGTTTTCGTGCTGGTTCAAGCGTGGAAATATGAGTGAAACAGGCGCGCTACGGCGTCACTTTATTTCAGGTGATGGTTCAGACCGACTTGAATTCGATGACGGTGGCGACCCTCCCACGGGAGACCATCTTTGGTGGTTTGGAAATGGCGGTGCAAAATATATAACCACCGCAGAATTCCGTGACCCTACGGCGTGGTATCACGTGGTTGTGGCGATAGATACGACGGCTGTTGCTGCCGACAGAATGAAGATGTACGTCAACGGCGTCAGAATAACTGACTTCAGTACCGAAACCCAATACAGCGCCAGCCAAACGATTACCATCGGTAAAAATGGCACGACCACCTATATCAGCAAGCAAGATAACGCGAATGCCGGTCACTTTGATGGCTATATGGCGGAGTATGTTTGGATCGATGGTTCGCAAGAACCGGCGACATCGTTTGGGAGATTTGATTCCAACGGCAATTGGGTTCCCATTGATGTGGCAGCAGGTTTTCAGCAATACACTTTTCTTACAGGTGAAAGTTCCACGTTCGGCGATATAACAGGCGGTTCTGGAGTTGCGGGGTGCTTTGATGAGACTTCTGGAAATTCTTATGTTGCGTCAGGAGATAATTGGTATGCGGGTCAAGACTGGGGTTCAGGTATTACTAAAACCCCAATTAGATGCGTATATGAAGCCTCAAACGTTTCAGACATCGCAGGCGGCTCACACAACTCAGACCTTACGTTAACTGTTTACGGGTCCAATAGTCTGCCATCAAACGGAACGGATGGAACAGCCCTCGGAAGTACAACTGTAACAGACCCAAGTAACGGTCACTCAAATTCAGAACGCGTCATAATTGATGAATTAACTTCTACCACCGCTTATCGCTATCACTGGTTATATGCACTGGATACTGGTTCTAACAATGACAGTATGTATTGCGGTGAAATTGAATTCCATGAAGATAACGGGTTCGGGTTCGGAGCCAATGGGTTCTATTTAGATTTTAGCGACAGTTCAGATTTTGGTCGGGATGCTGTATCCAGGGGTTCCTCAACGGCCTATCGATATTTTCGCTTGAACATTACAGCCAATGGCGGATCAGGCAGTGCGCAGGTCGGCGAGCTAGAGCTCTTTACTTTAGATGGCACGGCCTATCCGACATCAAACATGACGTCTAACTCCGCGCCTTCGCCGCTGGTTGCCAGCGATAATGAAAGTGGATCGGACGCTTTTAAGGCATTTAATGGTGTAAATACGGATGGTAATACGTGGGGACTATCGACTGCCACAGGTTGGCTTAAAATTGATCTAGGCTCGGGAAACGAAATAGAGCTTGATCATTATACGATAACAGAATCCGCCTCGGCTGCCACAAATAACGCGCCAAAAGATTGGACACTAGAAGGCTCAAATACAGGGTCGTTTTCCGGCGAAGAAGAAATTATCGATACCGTCACAGGCGTGACTTTTGCGGCATCCGAAACTCAGACATTTATGAAAAATAATTTTGCGTCAAGCGGCTTAACCGCCGACGATCAAGTCAAAGACAGCCCAACAGACGATGTGGATAACAGTGTTGGGAACTATGCAGTCCAGAACCCACTGGACGTTAAAGGATCCAGCCTCGTATTTGCAGAGGGCAATACAAGAACCAGCAGGGCATCGGGGGCGTATGCGGGAAGTCACTCCTCAATTCCCATTCCATCGACAGGAAAATTTGGCTTTGAAGTTACGATCACTGTACTGGGCGGTGGCGGAAGGCATGGGGTTGTTAGCTTTAATGCGAACCAATGGGCAGATGAAGGTATGGACGTATCACAAGCCCCTTCGTCAACTTACACGACGCTGATATCGCTAGATGCTTCCGGTGATCTTTATCGGCGATTTAATAATGCGGGCTCCAGTACCACAGAAGCAACAGACACCAGCAATGTCGTGGGAGACGTGTTCGAATGGCTCGTTGATCGTGATGCCGCGACTGTAAAAGTGAAACGAAATGGCACGCTAGTCGGAACTGTTTCGAGTGTTCCCGCAGACCCGTTGTTTGCATATGGAAGTTGTTATGGTCGGACTTATGATTGGGACTTTGGACAGAATGGATATGTTCCTTCAGATGCAGCGTATTCGCCACTCTGCACGGCCAACCTACCTGCACCTGCCATCACCGACCCCAGCGCCTATTTCCAAACCAAGCTCTTCACCGGAAACGGAACCGCAATTGGGTCGGGTGGCAACGCGGTTGTGTTTGGTGGCAAAAAGGCACTGCAGCCCGACCTTGTGTGGATCAAGGATCGTGACACGGCGGTAGAGCATGTGCTCACAGACAGCGTTCGCGGTACGACAAAAGAAATCAGCACCAACGACACGTTATTAGAAGAAACAGTGAGCGAAGGGCTGAGTAGTTTCGATACGGATGGTTTCACTGTTGGAAGCGACGCAAGTTACAACGCGTCAAGTTCACCCAACGTCGCCTGGAGTTGGAAAAAAGGCGCAACGCCCGGCTTTGACATTGTTCAATACAATGGCGACAACACGGCAAACCGAAATATTTCCCATGGCCTTGGGGTTGTTCCGGCATTCGCAATTAACAAACGATTAGACGCGACCGGGGAATGGACTTTTTGGAGCCAGGTCCTAACCGGCGATGATTATTTTGTTAAGTATGCGACCGCGCAAAGCAACACGAATTCGCCGTGGGGAACCGGAAACTTTTCTTCAACGCAATTTATGGTGACGAATAACGGAACCAACAACGCAAACGCAAGCGGCACGAATAACTACGTTCAATATCTTTGGGCCGAAGTGGACGGGTTTAACAAGTTCGGAACCTACGTTGGGAATGGGTCGACAAATGGAACATTTATTTACACAGGTTTTCGTCCCGCACTGGTCATAACCAAGCGCTACAATTCGACCCAGCTTATGAGGATGTTTGACAACAAGCGCGAAGGCTATAACGCGACGACAGGAACAGATTTCTTCATCACATCTACAACGGCTGTTGAAGAACCGAGTGAGCCTTTCGATTTGCTGGCCAATGGGTTTAAAGCCCGAACATCTACGGCGTCCTTCAATGCGTCTGGCGGCACATACATGTTTGCCGCATGGGCAGAAAACCCCTTCGGTGGTAGTGGTGTTTCGCAGGCTCGAGCACGCTGATGGAGTGGTTTTCTGACTGGCGGTTTTGGGCGGTGGTGCTGGGCCAGACGGTGGCGCTTGTCGCGTTGCTGTTGCGGCTTCAGCGCTTCGCCACCTGTGTGCGGATCAAGGTCGAAGAACACGATCAGATGCTCAGCCGGGATAAGGTCGTCGAATGGGTTCAAGACCGCACCCGCCAGACCGAACAGATCAAACGCAACACCGAAGTCATCGATGAGCTGCGGCTTAAGGATCGCGACATCGGTGACACGCTGCGCCGGGTCTGGGAAGGGATCGAGTCCAACAACGTCAAGATCGCCGAGCTTAAACGCAATGGTCGGGGGAGTGCCGCATGATCTATGCACATTACTCCCTAATCCCGTGGAACGAGGCACGATGGCCGAATTTTTCCGCCATGGAAATTGCCTGTCGGTTTGATGGTGAAGCCTATCTCGATCTTGGATTTCTGGATGCGCTGCAACGGCTGCGGCGGTTGTTGAACAGGCCGGTCCTGTTGACATCTGCTCATAGGTCGCGCGTCCACAATCGTATGGTTGGCGGCGCGGTGAATTCAGAGCACCTGAAACTGGCGGTTGATGTTTCGCTGAAGGGGCACGAGCCGCGAACGCTATTGGGGGCGGCGAAGGAAGCCGGCTTTACGACTTTCGGATTCTACAAAACATTTTTGCATTGTGACCTCAGACCAAATCGCCGTTGGGCGACGAAAGAAGGAAAAAAGACATGGAAACGCTTGGTGATATCTTAGGCTTTGGCGCGAGCGTCGCCTCAGGCGGCCTGTTCGGCCTGATCGGATCCGGCTTGGGTGTGGTCGCGAAATATTTTCAAACCCGTGCCGACCGCGAATGGGAAGAAAAAAAGATCGAACTCGACATGCGTTTGTTTGATAAACAGATGGAAAGCCGCAAGCTCGAAACCGAAATGGAAATCGCCGTCGCATCGAGTGAAGGAGCCTGGGCCGGGCTTAGGGGATCAGTCTCCGCCGACAAAGCCCTGGCAGCCCACACAGGCCCTCTGATCAATGGTATCAAATCCTTGTTCCGTCCGTTCCTGACAACCGCCCTGGTCGGCCTCAGCTTCGCGGTGATCTTCATGATGTGGCATTCCATCACAGGCGCCACCGACAACTTGTTGACCCTATTCAACGAAGCCGAAATCAAAGACCTGCTGCGCTACATGATTTATTCTTTGTTCTTTGCAACAACGACCGCAATAACCTGGTGGTTCGGAGATCGCGCCTTTGCACCGCCAGGGATGAAGAATCGGTGAGGGTGGCGGCGTGCCCGGACTGGTGTTGGATATTACGATCACATCTATAAGTAATTTAAATAATTAATTAATCTTTTAAAACATGTCATTAAACGCGTGAGTTCATAGGCCTGTGGGACATCTCACAATTAAATTATGAATTTGTGACCTCTTGATCGAAGAAATTGGTTGAAAAAATTGGGGATAGGCACACCTAAATAGATATAGCTACCTTATTACTAAAGATATCCATATTTTTCGGATTATCGGTGTTGAGATTTAGGTTTGTCATAAATTGAAAAATCCCAATCATTCAAACCCTTATCGGGATTATATGCCTACGGTAACTGCGGACCTGTCGGTGATGAAGGGAGAGACTTCTCTCGAACTCTATCGTTATTGGGAGGGCCTTCGGAAGGGGCGGGATATGCCGGCGTGCGATGATTTCGCGATGATGGATATCTATAAGATCGCGCCTTATTTGATCATGTTGGATGTGGTGCGGGGTGGAGATGGTTCGATCCGACACCTGTATCGTTATGTTGGCACTAAGATCGTCGAATACCGCCGCAAGCGCGGCATGACTGCCCCAGACCATACTGGCCAGTTCGTGGATGAGGCGTCACGCTACTATTCACCTGAGTCGATTGCTAATTCGTATGCTCAGTGCACTGAAGAAGGAACACCGCTTCTTGCCTACGGTACTTTTAAAACAGATGTAAAAGTCGATCTTCACGAACGTTTATCGCTGCCTTTGGGCGATGGAAAAGGGTCGGTTCAAAGGCTTGCGGTATGTGTATACAGGCCCAAGGATCTATAGCTAACATGTCGTAAAGTTTTGTGGATATTGGCTTGTTCTGTTTTCATTCTGAAATGTTATAGACCAAATAAAACCGCACGATACGGATACCTACAAAACAGGGACATATTCCGGTTCTCACGAACGCGTGCTACTTCCGCTCGCTAACGAACACAGTACGGTCGATAAATTGGTGACTTGCGTTGACTGTCTTGAAAGCCATTAATTTGCCCATCTTTCTCTCTCATTTAACATTAAGATTTGCCACGACTGGGTCCAATTGGTAACAGTGGTTAAGCTAATTCTTCGTAATTTGTTTGAGGGGACACATGCCAAATTCATCTGTTGATTGGGCTGCCGGCGTGCACCGCGTCTTTCAGGATGCGGGGGTCAGCCTTGCCGCCTATGTGCCGGATGGTGGGCTAAAGGACATCATTCGCCATTGCGATGAAGATCCGGACATTCGCGCGATTCCCCTGACCAATGAAAGCGAAGGCCCGTGTTTGATGGCAGGTGCTTGGTTGGGCGGCGAACGCAGTGTCCTGCTTATGCAGGGCTCCGGCGTTGGCAATTGCATGAATAATTTTGGCATTACCATTGCCGGTAATTTTCCGCTGCTGACGATTGTCACGCTGCGTGGCAGTTGGGGGGAGGGCAATCCTTGGATGCTCTATCAAGGCCGCACGGTGGCCAGGATGTTCGATCTCGCAGGTTTCATGGTCAACGTCGTCGAACGCGCCGAAGATGTCGAAGACGCGGTTGGGGCCGCTGCCCAGACCGCTTTCAACGCTTCTGGTCGGATGGCGATCATTCTCAGCCAGCGCGTGACCGGCGCTAAGAAATTCAAGCGGTGAGGGTGATATGACAGACACACATCAAACAGACCCTCACCAAATTAACAGGCGCGCTTTAACGAAAGACATCCTCGGCGACCGCGAAGATATTTTGGCGATTTCTGGGTTGGGCGGCGCGGGTTATGACCTGACCGCATCGCGCGGCGACCATGACTTTAATTTCTGCCTGCATGGCTCCATGGGCGGCGCACCGCTTGTCGCTATGGGTCTAGCCTTGGCACAGCCTGAGCGGCGCGTTGTTGCGGTGCTGGGTGATGGCGACATGCTGATGGGCATTGGTTCATTGGCGACAATCATGACCGAACGTCCGACGAACCTTGCGGTGCTGGTGCTCGACAATGGGCATTACGTTGAAACTGGCGGCCAGAAAACTGCCGCAGGTCACGGCGCAGACCTAACCGCAATGGCCGCAGCAGCGGGTTTCGAGACAGCAATAACCCTGACCGATCCAAACAAACAAGCTGACGTCGTCAAGATCATCCAAGAAGCCCCAGGGCCGGTCTTCGTTTGCGCAAAGATTTCAAAAGACCAACCCGAATCCCTACCCAAGACCCGCGACGGCAACCTAATGAAGCTGCGCTTTCGGAAGGCGTTGTTGGGGACGGAGTAGGGGTATTCCCCCAGTTCACCAATTATTTAATGAGAATTAGTCTCATGTTCGCGAGGCGGGCACCCTGTCACGAATGACGGTGCATCTGGGTAATCAAGATGATGCGGAATGGCAGACCGATGAGCTTCGCGCGCAAGGCTTCAACTCCGTTACGACGTCGCTATTTTAATCACGACTTTGTTGCCGCTGCCTTGATATTCCATTGAGGAGAATCCAGAAAGCCCAGCCATCGCGATGCCTCGGCCATGCGTATGGGTTCCGCGAGAAGGGTCAAATTTCAAGTACGGGGTCCAGTCAAACCCATCGCCTTGGTCTTCGATCCGTATTTCAATTTCACCTTCATTCTTAACAATCCATACGTCGACCATTTTACTGGCGTACTCGGGCAAGGAATGGCGTCGGTCTATTTCTTCGGTGTACGTCTGATCCTGTTTCAGATCCGTTTTTTCGTCATAACTTATTCCCAAGTTTCCATGTTCTACCGCGTTCAGCATAAGCTCCACCAACCCAATGATCGCTGCGTCGGGCTCCGGGCAGGTGAGGGCAACAAGTTTTGAGACGTCGTGCGCTTGGGAAATTGTTTGAAACTGAAAATGCCCCAACCGCAGACTATCGACGGCTTCTTTTCTACTGTTAAGATCTTCACGTAAGTTTCGATAGAGCCTCGAATCATCAATCGCCGAGCTTACAATTGTCAACATGACGCTCGGGTCATAGGGCTTGGTTAAATAATAATAGGCCCCTGCTTTTATGCCTTCGGCAACCCGTTCGGTATCTTTTACCGCTGTCTGCATGATAACTGGAATATTACGAAGGTCCTCGGTCGCCTTGATCTTTCGCAAGACATCAAAGCCATCCATCTTCGGCATATTTTTATCGAGAAGAATTGCACTGAAATTGTTGCGGTTGGAGAGAAGTTCCAAAGCTTCTGGGCCATCTTCTGCCTCAACCACGTCATATCCCGCATCATCCAAATATATTTTTAGGTGGGCGCGATTGATCTCATCATCATCGATAACGAGGACACTGGCTTTCATGATGTGACTCTCATTCCATATGGTCGTTTAAGAGTGTCATTTGGCTTCGCCGTTCTTCGGATAGACAAGGCAAACAGCTGTAAGATCATCCTTTAAGGGACGAACGGCAAGATTAAAAAAACCTTCAAGTATTTTAGAAACATCGAGACTTTCGCCCGTGCTCTCACTTGCCGCCTTGAGAATATCCATAACACCATCGTCTTCGATGAACGTGCCGTCGGCTTGCTGGGTCTCGGTCATTGCGTCGCTATAAAGAAACAGCGCGGACCCCGGTGAGAAGGAGAGGCTTCGGTTCTCGTAGGATGTTTTGTCGGATATACCAAGTGGAAGGCCGGACCGTTCGCCGGCAATGACGTTGGTGGTGCCCAACTGCACCGTCAGTGGTTGAGTTGACCCAGCGGCGGCGTAAGTAAACGTATGGGCGGTAATGTCAACGATGCCATATATTATTGTCGCAAATTGCTGAGGCAAAAGGACGCGGCATAATTCCTTATTTAAAAATTGTACATACTTTGCAGGGTCACGCATCAGTTTATTGCGATGACGTACCAGCATGAAAAACCGGATTGTATTCATTGCCGCAGTAATTCCGTGCGTCGAAAAATCGACCAGACAAACTGCTAATTTGGTGGGACTGACTTGCCAAGCATCCCAAATGTCGCCGCTAATCTGACCGCTTGGTTCGAACCATGATGTAATATTTGTGCCAAACTTTCTCTGAAGACGCTGCAAATGTTCATCGGTGGGCAAAAGTTCTAATTGCATAATCCGAGCTGTAATTAGCTCGTATTCCATATCACTACGGTAATGCTCAATATCGGTGGCTTGGGATTCACTCAATTAAAAGGATCTCCATAAAATTATCCACCCGTTAATATATAACCAGAGAAATAAATTGCGCCGTTACGTCTTGCAGGTACCTTGGGGTCCCTAAACTTTACGTAAAATACACAAATTAGCTAGGCCTTGATCGTAATGACTTCCGCAAATTTTGATATTTCCAGCATCTTTTGAACCTGCCCGGTTGCGCCGCGAAATTCCACTGATTTTCCATCTTCATGAATGGCTTCATGGATTAGAATGAGCATTCCTAATCCAGCGGAATCGATATCATCCAGGCGCCCGAGTTGGACCGAACACTGTGAGCATCCACTGTCCTTAAACTCCTCGATGAGATTTCTGACAGCCTCATTATCAGAAAACGAGAACTTTCCGAGGAAATTGAATTCGCATGTTGCCCCGTCCTGATTCGATGAATACTCCATTTACTAGTCTCCTGCTTCTAATGATTGTTCTAAACTGTGAGAGTTAGCCGCGCACTGTTTCTAGGAACTCTGTAAGGTCACCTTGCATTTTTTTGGTCGGCGCATCCAGCTCTTCCGCCGCCCATAGGACCTTAATGGCGGAACCATAAGATTGGGCCGATTTTTGGGTAACGTTGGCAATTCTGGATGCGACCAACTTCGCACTCTGATCGACCCGTTCTACCGTCTGCGCAATTTCTGATGTGGCCGCACTTTGTTCTTCGACGGCTGCAGAAATTGATGTGACGATTTCATCGATATTGGTGATGGTATTGGTAACGTTTTGTATGGCGTTCATCGACTCCCGAGTTTCAGATTGAACCTTGCTAATTTGTTCGCTGATTTCATCGGTCGCTTTTGATGTCTGGCTGGCCAGGTTCTTTACCTCCGATGCGACGACGGCAAAACCTTTACCGGCATCCCCGGCTCGGGCTGCTTCAATGGTTGCATTCAGGGCCAACAAATTGGTTTGTTCAGCAATATCGGTGATCATACCCACGACCTCACCAATTTTTAGCGCGGCGTCATTCAGGCCTTGAATTTTAGTATTTACCTCCTCTGCTTCGCGGACTGCTGAATTTGCAACTGTAGAGGATTGTGCAACCTGTCGGCTAATCTCTTGAATTGATGCGCTGAGCTCTGCGGTGGCTGCTGCGGCAGACTCAACGTCATGGGACGTTGATATGGATGCTTCTGCAACCTCCAGCGAACCACTGGAGGTCCTGTTAATGCTTCCACCCATTGCGGTTGCAATATCAAATATATTTGTGGAACCAGTGACGATGGTTTTCACCGACGTGCCGACCGATTGATCCAGTTCATCGGCCATCTGATTCATCGTCGAGCGTTTTTCTTCTTCGGCCTCCTGCTTCAGCCGTTCTTGATCGGCCTTAAGTCTATCGCTTTCCAAGGCATTATTCTTGAACACCTCCACCGCTTCCGCCATGTCACCGATTTCGTCGCCACGTCCCGTGCCCGGTACATCAACGGTCATATCGCCGGCGGCAAGTGATTTCATGGAAGTGGTCATGTTGCCGATCGGGTTGGCGATGCCGGCGCCGATGACAACCGCTAGAATAATGCCGATAACCACGCCGCCGATGATGCAGGCCGCGATGAGAGTAAAGGTCGATTTAAGGGTGCTTTCATTCTGCGCCTTACGAGCATTCATTAGACCCGATTCTTCGGCTGCGAATTCACCCATCAGCTTGCGAAAGCCATCGAAGTAGACCTTGCCCTTCGCCTGGCCCACCAGGTCGGCCATGTCGTCCATGGTCTTGGCGGTGCCAATTTTGCGTCGGAGATCGATGGTTGGTTCGGTGACTTTTTGTTGCCAGCCTTTGATCGTGCCTTCTGTTTCTTTCAGCAGTTTGACTTGGGCCGGGTTGTCGCTGACGGTTTTACGAAGTCCCGCGATCTCACTGTAGAACGTTTTTGAACCACCTTTATAGGGATCAAGGAAGACATCTTTACCCGCCAGCAGGTAACCTCGCATGCCGGTTTCCATATCCACCGCGGACGAAAGAATGCCATTGGCCCGCGCAATCACTTTGTAGGTATGCGTGACCCAGCCTTCATTGTCCTTCATGACTTTCAGGTTGGCACCGACTTTGCTTTCGGCGGCTTTTGACTCCGCCTGCCGCTTGGCCATAAGTCCCGCTTCGATATTTTTGAAGTCGGCAATGTGTTTGCGCACGCCGTCGATGAATTTCTTGCCTAATTTCTGTGACACGTAGGCATCAATATCCTTATGGATTTTGGTGCCGGAATTAACCTGACCGCGCAGCTGAATGGCGGGCTCGGTGACATTTGCTACCCAGTCATTGATCAATGTTTCCACGGTTTTCAGGCGTTTGACCTGGGGCGGGTTATCGGAAACCGTGTTCTGCAGGGCTTTGATCTCTGCAAAGAAACCCTTCTTGCCGCCGTTGTAGGGATCAAGAAAATCGTCTTCACCGGCAAGCAAATAGCCACGCATGCCGGTTTCCATATCAACGACATTGGCGAGGACGCTTGTCGCGGCTGCCAGAACCTTTTGCGTATGAGAAACCCAACCGACCGTTTTGTTCATTACTCCAAATTGTTCGCCCACGGACTTTTGTGCTGTTTCGAATTCCGCGCGGCGTTTGTTCAACAAAGTTGCCTCACGCCCGATAAACTTGCCGATTTGGCCCCGGAATTTATCGAAGAAGACTTTGCCTTTTGCTTCCCCCACCAAAGATGCCATGTCGTTCATGGTCTTGGCGTCACCGATTTTACGGCGGAGGTCGATGGTCGGATTGGTGACGTCCTTTTGCCAGGCTCTCAGGGTCTTTTCGACCTCGCTTAGGCGTGCGACTTGCTTCGGGTTGTCGCTAACGGTCTTTTGGAGGTCCGCAATTTTACTATAGGTCGCCTTTTCGCCGCCTGTATAGGGATCGAGAAAACCTTCTTTCCCGGCCAGCAAATAACCCCTCATACCGGTTTCCATATCGACCGCCGAGCCAATGATAGAGGCAGTTTTGGCCAGCACGACGCGGGTATGATCAACCCACCCGTTGGTTTTGACGATGCTGTTGATGCTGGAAACTGAGACAGCCCCCAGAATAATCAACAAGGCCAAGGGTGACAAAACACCGATAAGGACCTTCGTCTTTGTTCGTAAGTTTGAGAACCAAGTTTGAATGGCATTGGACTGCATTGAATTTCCCCTAATTTGGACGAATTGTACGGGCCGATCAATTGTACTGGCCGATCAATTTTTCGGTCCGATCAGATTTTTATTTGGTCGAAATCGTATGATGTAAATGTTTCACAAATATTTCACTCAAATGTTATTTTATATCTATTTGTATATAAATTATGCAATTTTGTAATATATGTATATGTCTTAGGGCATATATCGCAGTCCGATTGTTCGTTAATTCAACCGGTTGCTCGTTAATTCAAGCGCTTGGTTTCGTTTGATACTTTCGCTTTGTAGATAAATTTTCTGTCCACGTTTTGGCCTGACGTGGTTCTGTGTGTTAGAAATTACAATATTGCTAGGCCTTGATCGTAATGACTTCCGCAAATTTTGATATTTCCAGCATCTTTTCAACCTGCCCGGTTGCGCCGCGAAATTCCACTGATTTTCCATCTTCATCAATGGCTTCATGAATTAGAATGAGCATTCCTAATCCAGCGGAGTCGATATCATCCAGGCGCCCGAGCTGGACCGAACACTGTGAGCATCCACTGTCCTTAAACTCCTCGATGAGATTTCTGACAGATTCATTGTCAGAAAACGAAAACTTTCCGAGGAAATTGAATTCGCATGTTGCCCCGTCCTGATTCGATGAATACTCCATTTTCTAATCCCCTGCTTCTCCTGAGCCGAACCTTTGCTGATCGAAATTAGCGTGCTTCATATCCTTATTTTTAAAATCGATGAAGCTGGTAATCTGTCCGCACGGCACTCATGGAATGCCTGTAACTCCATTTGGGAATATTAAACCAGACTTACAAGTGGTAGATTTAATATGTTTTTGATGCCAACGTGAAGCCAGTAAAATTGTTTCTGATGCCTGTCAGTTTTTCAGGTTGGCAAAAGATACGCTGACTTAATGCTGCACCAGGACCTTGATTTTTGTGCGGTGCATGGTCAAGCGCAGTCAAAAATTTGTCTTAACTCTGTCCATGAATTGAATTGGAAGGCCTGAAATTAGGCCCCCTTTTCGTCGGCACCTCGCTAATAAGGCGCTCAGCGGGAAAAACAACGGTAACCGTGGTGCCTTTGTTTTTTGTGCTCTTAATTTCAAATGTACAATTGTGGGCTTCTGCGAGCTTCTTCGCCAATGGTAGACCAAGGCCCGTTCCTTCATGCTTCCGGGCGAGTGACGAATCCACTTGCTCAAAGGGCCTTAGCGCCTTCTGAATTTCACTTTTAGTCATGCCGTCACCGGTGTCCGACACCATGAAACTGATCTGATTATTTTGTTCCAACTGACACTTAATATCGACTGTTCCCCCTTTAGGGGTAAATTTAACGGCGTTAGAAAGTATGTTAATAAGGATTTGTTTCAGCCGACGGACATCGGCGCGAATTGCAAATATGCCTTTGTCGATTTCAGACGTTAAAATGATGCCTCCTAAATCTGCCTTGGTTTTAATCAGTGTCAGGATTTGGTCGATCAAGGGAGTGATCACGACTTCGTCTTCATGCAAATCTAACTTGTCCGCCTCGATTGCGGAAATGTCGAGTATATCGTTTATCAGGTTTAGCAAATGGGTACCGCTGTCCAAAATATGGTTTACATATTCATCCTGCTTTTTATCTAGTTTATCTTTTGGAAGGTTCTGCATAAGTTGACTAAACCCGATGATTGCATTCATTGGGGTGCGCAGTTCATGGCTCATGTTGGCAAGGAATTCCGATTTTACCTGGCTGGCGCTCTCGGCTTCGTGCTTGGCTTGGGTAAGTTCGTTTTCGGTTTTCTTCCTGTCGGTTAGGTCATGCAATGTGCCGACGAATTTTATTTCTCCGTCGCTCATAAATTTATTGGTTGTTAAGTCCATGGGAAAGACCTTGCCGTCGCTTTTCTTGCCAACGACCTCACGATATTTTCCTAAAATTCTTTCCTCACCGGAATTAACGAAATTCGACAGGTGAACATCATGTTCGGAACGATACGGGTCTGGCATGAGATTCGAGACGTTTTTTCCAATCAATTCCTCGCTGCTATAGCCAAACATTTCGTTGACGGTGGGATTGACGTATTCAATCAGGCCGTCCGAATCAATCGTAACGACGCCTTCCGCCATGCTGTTGAGAATAAGATTGAGTTGGCCCATCGTTTCACGAGTTTTAGTTTGAGCTTGCTCAAGTTCGGTGACGTCCATACGAATAATGGCGGTGCCGCCGTTTTGGGTCTTAAATTCATGGACTTGAATAATTTGGCCCCCAGAAAAGTTTCTTTCTATCACCCCTTTTGGATTGCGGTGTCGCTCCAAGCGTTTTTGAATCCACGCTTCATCGCGCACTTCATGATCCTTGCTTTGGACGTTCCTGATGCGGGATCGCAAGAACTCTTCAAATGATACACCGGGTTTTAGATCGATATTAAATTGATCGTTGTTTTGAAATTTCTCATTGCATATGACCAGCCTGTCTTCCTCATCAAAGAGAGCAAAGCCATCTCTAAAGCTGAATACAGCATCTTGAAGCCGCAGACGTTCAGTTCGTGATAAAGCTTCGCTGTTTTGCAGCGCAGTTTCATTCTGTTTACGTTCGGTGATGTCGTGCAAGATTCCGACAAACATTTTTCCTTTGACGGTTTCCATGGGGGCCACATTAATTTCTATGGGAAAGATCGTTCCATCCTGACGCTTTCCTTCTAAGTCCCGGGACTTGTTTATTATTTTTGGAGAATGAATTTTCGATTTCTTAGTATACTCTTGATGAGCAGCTTGTTTATCTTGCGGCATTAAACAGGAGATGTTTTGTCCGAGTATTTCAGTGCTGTCATACCCGAACATATCCTCGGCGGCGGGGTTCATACTTGTGATTATTCCAGCGTCGTCGATCGAAACAATTCCCTCCGCCGTGTTATTTACAATTGAATTTAGCCAACTCGCTCGATCCGTAACCTCGAGCCAGAAACGACGCAGCAGCCAAACGATCAACCCGCACAATATTAATAAAACGGGGATAATCAGCGCCGAGTTTTTGATTAATGATTTACCTCTTTGGATCGTATTTGTGCTTTCCTTGATCCCGACCGCCCGCATTTTCGCCCACGTCGATTCGAGAACAATGAATGCGGCAAGTGCCTTTCGATCATCAACTTTAACGGCTTGGTCGATTTCCGTTTGAGACGCGCCTGACGCGACCAGCTTTATCGCCAGATTGATTTTGATAGCGTACTCTACAACCACGTCCTCGATAGCACTTACGGCGAGACGTTCTTTTTTGGAAAGAGTCGTGGTTTTGAGCAGCGCCAACTCGACCTTTAAATTATTAATACTTTTTTGCGCTTTTTCTATCGTCTTCGGTTCGGAACGAAGGACATAATTCTTAAAGTGATGAATGAAACCACCATAACCGAATTGTCTGAGTATGTGGGCCAGGTGCATGCCCTTTTTCTCTGGTTTTTCTTGGTAGACTGTCCAACTGTCCAATACCTTATCGAAGGTATTGGTGGTGAAGGCTCCAACAACAATAAGAATCGAAACCAGAAAAATAATCGCAGCACTGCCACCATATGCGAGAAGTTTAATTCTTCGATGGTCCTGAAAGGTTTGAATTTTCTGCGGTATGTTTTTCATACCCATTCTTTCAAGAAAATTCGATAAAGATTAGACGCATAACAACAGCCTGCGCGCCGTCTTCCTATGCTCCTCAATCATATACATGGGGCATAAGAGCGTATTGACCAAAGTCAAGGTGCGATAAATTTTGATTTTGTTAGGAGCAGCGGGTCGAGCGTTGGCTCACCTTAATGCGGCACAACGCCTTTAATCTGCGTGCGATGCATGATGCGGCGTTGGCTGTCATCGAAGGGGTTGCGGTGGTGCATGGTGGACCAGTTGTCCCAGATCAGCAGGTCGCCGACTTTCCATTCGTGACGCCAGGCGAATTTTTCTTGGGTGGCGTGTTCCCAAAGGTCATCCAGCAGCGCCTCGCTGTCGTTTAGTTCCATGTCCGTGATCAAAGCGTGCGGACGACGGCCAAGCATCAGATGCTTGCGGTTTGTCGCGTGGTGGTGGACGGCGATGGGGTGATGCGCGCCAGGGGTTTCCAGCGGGCTATCCTGTTCTTCCCAGTTCGGTGTGAGTGCGCCGGATGAATTGTGCGCGTGGTCGTGGACCAGTTCGTGCCCCTGCATACGAGCGCTGAGGTCATCAGGCAGGGTATCGAACGCCAGGTACTGATTCGAAAACCCGGTCTCACCACCTTGGCTTGGAATTTCCAGCGCGTACAGAAGGCTACACAGCGGCACGTCATCCAGATACGTCATGTCCGCATGCCAATAGGCTTCACTGGCACCAAGCGCGCCCATCTCTTTGCCGGAGTCATCTTTTAGGTTGGAGATAACAATGATTTCCGGGTGCTCAGGAATCCATGGGTCGTTATCAATCCGCGTCTTGCGCGGCAGATCGATCTCGCCAAAGAACCGCGCGAATTCTAAAAACTGTGGATCATCAATATCCTGCCCGCGAAATAAAATTACCTGATGTTCATGCAGCGCCTGTCTGATTTCAGGGAAAGAGGCGGCATCAACTTTGCTCACATCAACGCCTTTGATCTCAGCACCCAAGGGGCCGCCTGAGGGGATGATTTCGAGAGTTGATTTGTTACTCATGTTCAGCACTTTCCTAAACGTAACTTGTGGGCCAGTTGCTTAAATTATGCTCACCAATGCCGCCCGTCAATCTTGAGCGATGAATCTTTAGCATCGACTTCAGGTAGGCGCGTGTCTCTCTGGGGTCGATGACTTCTTTAACGCCGTAGACAGCGGCCAAGTCATAGGCGCTGCCGCCGCGTTCGCGGAGTTCGTCGAGCAATTGATTAAACCGTTCCGGATCATCATCTTCATCAATGCCATGCACGATGGAAACGGCGGAGCGGGGGTCCATGAAGCTGACATCCGCTGACCACCACGCGGCAATTTCCTCGACCGTGCCACCGGCTCCCATGTTGATGAAACCGCGACCGTAACTTTTCCGCATGATGATTGTGATCTTGGGGATGGTGGTTTGCAGCATCGCGTTCATCCAATTGATGACCTTACCGATGACGCCTTCTTTCTCGGCTTCGGGGCCGATTAGGAATCCAGGCTGATCTTGCAAAAACACCACCGGGATATTGTACGAATCACACAGCACCAAAAAGCTCGTCGCCTTGGTGCATCCCATCGCGTCCATGACGCCGCCTTTGAACTTTGGATTGTTGGCGATGAAGCCGACGGAATGTCCATCGATGCGCGCCAATCCTGTGGTCAGGCTTTTGGCATAGCGCGCTTTGATTTCGAAAAAGCTGTCGGTATCGACGGTTGCTTTGATGACGTTGCGGACGTCGTAGGTTTTGGACAAGGCTTCTGGAATCAAATCTAGAATAGTTTCAGCGGCATCGTCTGAACCCTCGGGCACGGCGAGCACGGGCGGGGCTTCGTTCTGGTGACTGGGCATATAGCTCAGGAACTTTTTCACCAAGTCGATGGCGTCTTCATCTGTGTCGGCCACTGCATCGGCAAAGCCTGTGTGGTCGGCATGAACTTTCCAGCCACCGAGTTCTTCGCCCGTCACGTCGCGCCCCAATGCCTTGGATACCATTCGTTCGCTGGAGACAGCCAAGACGGAGCCCTTGCGAAATACATTGAAGTCAGCAGCGCAAGCATGCCATGCGGCAGACCCCAGCGCGTATCCCATGATCGCGGACACCCAGGGGGATTCTCTTTTTCTTAAAAACCGCGGGCCTTCGTTGGTGTTGCCCATGCCTTCGCCCATGATGTCGGGCATGCGCACACCGGTGGATTCACTCAGGAACACAATTGGAAATCCGCGCTTGGCTCCCATCTCTTTGATGTGCGCCATCTTCTTGTTGTTGGTGGCGCTGGACGATGATCCTTTGACGGTGAAGTCATAGCCGACAACGCCGACTTGCCGTCCGTCAACTTCCCCAAAGCCACAGACCTTTCCATCGGTCGGGGTTTGGTCTCGCATCTCTTTAATATACGACGTGCCGAACAAACCGGATTCACGAAAGCTGTCGCCGTCGACTAAACGCTCTACCCGTTCGCGCGCATTGAGGGTCTTATCGTTACGTCGGCGTTCAAGTTTCTTCGGTCCGCCCATGGCTTTGGCGGTGGCGCTGCGCTTTGCGTGCTCGTCTATTTTATCGTCGTAACTCATGGGAATTACCCTCGATCCTCAAGGGCAGGGAAGTCTCTTGGTTCGGTGCCAATGAACTGTGAGGACGGATGGATCAACCGGTTATAGGCACGCTGTTCTGTGATGTGGGCAATAAGACCACAGGTCCGCGCAATCAAGAACAACGTCGGGAAAATATGTGTCGGCAAGCCGCACATTTTGTAAATCACGGCGGTGTAATAATCCAAGTTGGCGAACATCTTCTTCTCGCGCCACATGACGGATTCAACGCGTTCTGCAATATCATAAAGTGCGGTGTCACCTGCGGCATCAGACAAGTCCTTCGCCCATTTGCGATTGATCGCGTTCCGAGGATCGGCGGTGGCATAGGCGCGTTGGCCAAAGCCGGTCAGGCGGACTTTATTGGCGATCATATCAATGACCGATGCTTCTGCCTGATCTGGGTTTTCAAATTTTTCCAGGGTCGTCATGACCTTGGCATTTGCGCCGCCATGCAAGGGACCGCGTAGCGTGCCGATTGCGGACGTCATGCACGAATAAATATCTGACAGTGTTGATCCTGCAATCCGCGCTGCATAGGTCGATGAATTGAAATCATGCTCGGCATAGATGATCAGCGACACATCAAGCGCACGGCGAAACGTCTCGTCAGGTTCTTCGCCATGCAGCAGGTGAAGAAAGTGCCCAGCCACGGTTTCTTCGCCGGTTTCAGTTTCAATGCGGGTGCCGGACTCAACATAGTGATGCCAATACATCAGCATCGAACAGAAACGATTGGCGAGCTTGGAACCAATAACGACGATATTGTTATCCTCAGTTTCCGGCTCCAGGCTGCCCATGATGGAGCAGCCCGTCCTGAGAACATCCATGGGGTTGGAACCTGCCGGAATTTTCTCCAATACAGATGTTAAATCATCCGAAAGGTAGCGCCCTTGGGCCAGGGTCTCTTTGTAGCCCTTCAGCTGATCCGCCGTCGGTAATTCGCCATGTGCCAATAAATAAGAAACCTCTTCGTAGGTCGCTTTGGCGGTGAGGTCTTTTATCTCGTAGCCATAATAAAAAAGAAGGTTTTCGTCTTTATTGATTTGGCAAATCCGGGTCTCGTCAACCAAGACGCCCGCCAAGCCCTTGTGCACTTCTCCGCTCATGAAAATCTTCCTCAATTTATTAGATTAATTGTTGCCGCCTGAATACGATTATATGAACGATATATCATGCTTTTAGGCCGTCACTTGTCAAGTTAAGGGGGGCGAGTGAGAATGAGCGGGAGAATAGGGGAAGTCGGAAATAAAGTGCCGCTGAGCGTCCTTCGAGACGCGCTCAAGCGAGCGCTCCTCAGGATGAGGTTGATTTTATTTTATATAATTTTCAAAGTCCTACCCAATATCCTCATCCTGAGGAGCCGCGTTAGCGGCGTCTCGAAGGACGCTCAGCGGCACACTGTTAGGAGATTAGAGTGATCGTTCAAGATCTGCAGCCTCGTCGTTTTATGGCAAAATCTCTTTTGGATTTTACCTTCGAAATTCTCGTCGCTGCGGGTTTGTCTCGTTCAGACGCTGAAACCATTGCTAAATACATCATTCAGGCTGACGAAATTGGTTCTGATTCCCATGGAATTTTCCGACTGCCCCAATACATCGATGAAATTCGGAACGGCAAGATAAAAACCCATTCAAACATTCGTATCGAATCCGAAACAAATTCCACGGCGGTGGTGAATGGCGACACTGGGTTCGGCCATTTGACCCTGAAGACCGCCACGGGCTTGGCGATCAAAAAGGCATCTGCCGAGGGCGCTGCGTGGGTTGGGGTGAACCACGGCAATCTTGCAGGCCCCGGCGCGATCTGGGTTCGGGAGATTCTTGCCCATGATATGATCGGTATCTACGGTGCCGTCGGCGGAAATAACCTGGTGCCGCCGTGGGGTGGGACGGACCGCCTGTTGGGCAGCAATCCAATCGCGATTGGTGTTCCAGGAGGAGAAGAGTCGCCTCTCGTATTGGATATGGCAACCACAGTGGCCTCTAACGGCAGTGTCCAATTGAAGGCTCAGCAGGGCGAAGCAATGCCCGAGGGCTGGATGGTTGACCAAGAGGGCAATCCCCTTACCGATCCAGCTAAATCCAAAGAAGGCTTTTTGCTGCCCGTCGGCGACTACAAAGGATTTGGCTTGGCGATGATGGTGGGGTTATTGGGCGGGGTTCTAAACGGCGCTGCCATGGGCCGCGATGTGACACAGAAATCTCCCAACATTGGTCAATTCATCGCCGCGATTTCCATCGACTCCTTCGGCGACGTGGAGACCTTTAAGCGCAATGTAGACACCGTCGCGCGCGATATTCGGGGATCGGGAAAATTACCAGGGGTCGCGGCGGTTCGGCTGCCAGGTGACGCCGCAGAAGCAAAACGGCTGGACCGTTTGGCGAATGGAATTCCGATAGGGAAGGAGCTTTATGCGACGTTGAACGACGTTGCAGGAAAATTAGATGTGGCCGAATTAGCCAATTAAATCCACCAATTAATTAATTAATTTATCAATTAAGTTCTTTTATTGATAATAATTAATATTTATGATTGTTAAAAATTTATTCTATGGAATGATTGTACTTCTGATATGAATCCAATTGCCGACTCAATTCTTTCAACGACATCCATTTTTTACATTGAAGATGATCAGGCGAATGTCTCTTTGATGAAGTTGATCATCAAGAGAGCCGGAAATCTTACATTAGAAACGGCGAGATCAGCGGAAGAGGGGCTTCCTGCTATCGCAGAGAGACAACCTGACCTCGTTCTTATGGATATCAATTTGCCGGGATTGAGCGGAATTGATGCAACCCGGAAATTAAAAGAGAACAAGGCGACATCTCATATCCCGGTGGTTGCTGTTAGCGCAAATGCCACAACTTACGATAAAGTCCTCGCCAAAAGTGCGGACTTTTTTTGTTATCTAACCAAGCCATTAAATGTGGGCGATGTTATGGAGGTTATCGTCGCGGCTGTTGGCGGTGAAAAGCGATCGATTGAACCGGATTCAACGGAACAAGAAGCCCCCCCGCAGGTGGAAGAGGAGACAGGTATACTATCAGCCAGCGCCATCGAAATTATCCAACGTTCTAAGAAGACATTGCCGGATGGTTATATAGATGTAATACGGAAAATGTTTTTGGGCATCCCTGAATTACGGGATAAATTACAATCTGCCTTGGACACTGATGATTTTAAATCTGCGGAAACTGCGGCCCATAAGCTTAAAACATATAGCGCAACTTTGGGTGCCGTTAAATTATCTAAGATGGCAGAGAAAGCGGAATTTGCGACAAAGAATGAAAATTTGAATGAGATTACGGAATTACTCCAAGAAATGAGCCATGAATATTATCGGGTTACCCCTGCCATAGAAAAATTGTTGGAGTCCTAGTGATAACTCAAGTTATTGAAGATTGCCTGCCTCTTGACTTTTTAGTACGAAAATTGCATTTACTGCGGCCAACGACATCCCATGTTATTAAGTGATCGTCGGCTCGGCATATCAGTGGGATCTGTCGGGGACCTAGTTTCGGTTAGAGGGAGGCCTAAAAATGGCACGCAAAAAACCCAAAGGCACGAACTCGTCGTTCATGATGTTTAATGTCACCTATGAAGACGGCATGGTGACGTCGAACAGGCGGGTCGCAAATGAACTCCTCGATCAGAAGTTTGGCGACTCGATACAAGATTTGGCCCTTTCTGCCATTATGGAACAAGATAATGAGATCGCCCGCCGGTCCAGCCAGCGCCGCGCTAAGATTAAAACCATCGCCAGAGCTTAGAAATATTCTTGTTTAGGCATCAATAGGGCTGAAACGCCCGCTCTCCTTCAAAAATTTTAATAAATAACCTGCGCGAATACGAAATCGTGCGCGGTGTTGACTATGTCTTTGGATGCTCACCGTATACATTTAGACATATAAAAATATACTTTAGACATATTCCAGACAGATTCATTCCGTATCCTGACATCATTGGATTTGTCGACAAAATTTAGATTGGAGAATATATTATGAGCAAAGCCAACAGTCGCAACGAATATTACATCAAGCGTTCATTATCGATTAGAGGATGGGACCTGATGAAGGGCGACGTCGTCGTTTCATGTTTCTTTTCCAAAAGCAGTGCCGCCGAAGGATGCGCGATTCTATCGCAGCATTCTGACATACAGATGTCGGCCGCGAATTAGCAGCTTTAACTCAGATCGGCGTGATAGACCGACGGAGGCTGGGTTAGGAAGCCCAGCAAGACGTGATAGGCCAGCATGTAATTTTTCTGCTGGAAACTGGCGTGGGAAATGCCCGCCATCACCGTGAACTGCTTATCCGGATTGGGAATCTTGTTAAAGAATTCCAATAAGTCTTCCATCGACGCAATCCCATCCCATTGGCCGCGCATCACAAAACACGGCATCGTCAATTTTTCAGGATCAACCACCGGCAAGTTCTGACACATGTCGACGTAGGTGCCGTTGGGGATCGAGTCATCTAGTTTACAAATAGCTTCCGCGAAAGCTTCGACCACTGAATCTTCGGCACATCCTGGATGGTCGCGGCTGAAGATGGAGCGCACGAAGTCCAGGTTAATCGGACGACGGCGGTTGGCTTTGAATTCAGGTAATTTCTTGGCACGGTCTACCAGGGTCGGGCTTCCTTTTCCGGTCCAGACCATCGCGTCCATGACCAGCCGGTCCACCTTATCTGGGTTTTGTTCGGCAAACAGGGCGGCCCGCAATGCGCCGGATGAAATCCCATACATGTGGGCCTTGCTGACGCTGCGGAGATTGTAAATGTAATCGCACGCGGACTTTACATCATTGGCCCCGTCTTGAATGTAAAATTGCGCGTCCCGGTCTTTGTCTGAACGGCCATAGCCTTCCATATCGACGCACCATGTATCATAGCCCTGCAGCGCGAAGTAATTCATCGCGGAAGAAAACGGGCGGCCTTCGACGTGCAAATCAAACGTCGGCTGTGACGCCATGGATGACCCATGTACAAAGATGATGGTGCCCTTAGAGTCGCCAGGGTTCCCGACATACTTGTTCCACATGAAGATGTTGATCGAACCGTCCTTTTTGGTCCAATGCTCTTCACCTTTGACATCTTGTTCTGTTGGTTGGGCCATTTGATCCATAGTCTCCGCAATGTTTGATTTAAAAACGTAATAGTTACAAAGCCAGAGGGTAAGCTCTGCAGGATAGAAGGCAATAGCCATCTCCGATATTTTTTACTCTTACTTGACCGGTTTCTGTGCCGCGCTTACCATTTAAGAATGCAAAACATAAGAGAAACCCCCCTTTCAAGCCCGATGACATGGTCGGCGGAGACCTTGTTGGAGAACGATGGGCTTGTCACCCTTGATGCAAATTGTCTCGCTGAAATGGATCAGGTGGCGGCAGAGCTTGAGGCCAATCCACTACCATCAGAGGCTCTTGACCCGAGCTTTTTTGAAATGCCGTCCTGTCAGGCTGCGATGGCTAAGGTGCATGCTCAAATCCACACTGGAATTGGTTTCGCCATTATCGATCGCTTACCACTTGAGCGCTTGGAAACTGAGACAGCGAAGAAGCTGTATTGGTTGCTGATGTCGATGATCAGCCGTCCGGTCGCCCAAAAATGGGACGGGACGATGATCTACGATGTGCATGACACCGGGGCGACGGTGGGTGCGGGCTCCGATGTTCGATCATCGAAAACCCATGCTGGGCAAGGCTATCACATCGACAACGCCTTTAACTTACCGCCAGACTTTGTCGCGTTGTTTTGTCTACAAGTCGCACGCGAAGGCGGCATGAGCGGGCTGGTGAGTTTCGAGACGGTCTATAATCTTTTGTTGGAAGAATGCCCAGAGGTGCTGCCACGGCTGTTCGAACCGTTCTTTTAT
Source organism: Rhodospirillaceae bacterium (assembly GCA_018660465.1). Lineage (NCBI taxonomy): Bacteria > Pseudomonadati > Pseudomonadota > Alphaproteobacteria > Rhodospirillales > Rhodospirillaceae > Rhodospirillaceae bacterium. The sequence continues at coordinate 18,627 of JABJKH010000063.1, read as the reverse complement.
GACCGCCAGAAGGAACACGCGCCTGGCGACGAAGATGTGTCTGAAAAGCCGGTTTTTGAATCCGATGGCAATGTGGTCTTTGCGAATTATTCTCCGCGCATCATCCGCCAAGGCTACGAAATAATGGATCAGAAAATGGACGCTGCCACCCAGACCGCCATGGACGCGCTGATGGATATTTCAGAACGCTCTGGCCTTGGCAAAACCTTTGTCTTCCAACCCGGCCAAATTCAGATCGTCAACAACAAGCGCCTCGGCCACCGGCGTACGGAATTCCACGATTGGCCAGAGCCTGAACGCCGTCGGCATTTGGTGCGAATCTGGTTGCGGGGGGAGGGGCGGCCATTTTATCAGGGGTAGCGAACCTTTAGTTGAGCGATGCTCAGTTTACGATTCCAAATAACTGATAGCACAGGGGCCTGTCATGGTAGGGGGATCTTCCCGATGAACCTTTCCGGTCTCAAGATCAATCCATTCAACATCTGTTGCATTATCCGGGATCGAACTTTCTCCTGAGAATTCGACAACGACTCGCCTGCCATCGCTTCCCTTAAGAACATCCTCCTCAAGCACCCACTCATCCCCACTCAGCAACCCCATCAGGTGTTTGATCACATGGCTGCCGAGTTTCGGATTGTAGCGCCGATCAACAAGACCGGCGCGGGCGAAGTAGCCGCGGTCACTATCGGCGAATGTATCGAGGGTGACTTCAACCGCAGCGGTGCCGACAGCGGCGATTAAAGCTTTAGCAAAGCGGGTGGTGTTTTCAGCTTCGTCCATAAAGGCCTCAGCAGGGCTGGAGCCCGAGGTTCTGATATAGAGGCACATAATTCGGCCGAGAAATTTATTGATTTCCATGGCTTCGCGGGCCGCAGCAATTGGGCAGACATCGTTGTTGATCTTGAACATGAAGCCGTCGATGGCGTCTGTTCCTTTGGTTTCTTTGATGAATTTCATCAGGTCTTGCAACTCAGCAAAGACAAAGCCATGGCTGATCAGATGATTAAACCGTGCGCCTTCGAATTTCCCGGCGTCCTTCCTATTGACGCGGGAGAGATATATAGGGACACCCGTCGCAGTCTTTAGGTCCGCAATTTTCGGCATCACTTTCGCAACGTCTTCCCAAACAATCACAATTTCTAAAACGTGAATGAGTGCCGCGTGTGCGGTGATTGCTTCCAGCACCTTTCCCGTCGGCACGCCATAGCAGTAGACCTGAAACACGTGTCCTGCTTGTGTGAGGATTTCCATGCGGCGTCGAATGCGGGGGTCGACCAAGTCCTGGACCGGGACCCGAAGCCGCCGCACCCCCATCTCCCACAGGGCCAAGACGGGATAATCATTGCGGGCGCGCTTGCGCTCAAATTCATCGACCGCCCCAGAAGGCGCAATTTCCAATTCTTCGGCCCACGGATGGCGCATGTCGAGTCCAACCGACGTAATGGTGGATTCCTTTGGCTGGACCGTTGGCGCAGTGGGTGGCCAGTCGGTTAAGCTATCGCCTTCATCAAGGGTGCGGCCATAGGTTCGAAGGTTCTCTACCACGTGGCCGTGTTCGTAAACCCGTACCCTGAAATAGCCGAGTTTCGGTTCATCGTTGCGACCGAATTGATCGCCGGGCTCGATCTTGAAAAATTCACTGTAATCGTGGCGCACGAAGGCGGTAGAGGGCAGCAGGTAAATTTCAGTCTCGCCAACAACGTCATACCAAAAATTATGTACGTGGCCGCAGAACATCGCTTCCGGCTTATAGGTTTTGATCAGATCAAGAAGCCATGTCCGTCCTGGCTCATCGATGTTGTCATAGGACGAATTTTCATCGCGGTTGGAAATGTAAGGTGGGTAATGAATACAGATGAACGTTCTGGCGTCCTCATGGACGGCCAAGTCAGCCTCCAGCCATTTGCGTTGCATCTCCTCACTCTCTAGGCCGGAGTTAATGATCGAGGCGTTCAAGATAATAATATGAAGTCCGTTCTGGTCGAACGAGAAATAATCATCACCGAAATGGGATCGATAGATGTCTAAGAATTCATCGGTGACAGTGCCCGCCGGCATCCAAGATACCGGCTTGTCGCCGACGTCATGATTTCCGGGCACGACAAAATAGGGCGCGTCCAGGTTTGCAATCTGAGATTTGAAATGCCCCGCGGCTTCGGCGTAGGTCGGCAGCTCCGGCACTGGGTTTACGATATCGCCCAAGTGCACAACGAACTCAGGTTTCAGAAGATTAAGCTCCGCAATTACCCGCCGGGTCCGCGCATTGGCCAGCGCGTTGGCAGGGTAGGGGGAGGACGAATAATCCTCCGACTGGTTCATGTGCGTGTCAGCGATAACCGCGAAGGTGAAGAGATGCTTTCCTAACTTCGCCACAACAGACTCACACAAAGCCCCAGATTTGCCCCTCACGGTCTTCTGTTTTCCAGACGCCCTTATCCAACCGGTCCTGACGTCGCTTGCGGAGTTCAGGCTTGAAGGCCGCGTTGGCGAGCAAGGTGATGGAATCAGCAGCCAGTAACTGACGGACAAGATGCGGTGACGGGGTGGTTTCGGGCATGCTGCGCGCATAGCCGAGGTCTTCCAACAAATCCCCAATCAGGAATTCAATTAACGAACGATCATTTTCATCCAGCGCCTTATACAACTCGCAGTACTCAGTAGAAATCGGCCGCGATGTTCTGGCGTGCAGGGTATCGGACTTGCCCCAATGCTTGGCGGATTCCGTTTCGCTGTGTTGCAACATCAACGGTGAATAGTCTTCGCCGATGAAATCACAAACAGTTCGTAAATGAGCTTCCGGCGCGGCGCAGAAATCTTCGTACTTAACTTCGAGATAAGAATCCGCCGACAGGCTTTTTGCCGAATGACGAATGGACGAGACCCAGGTTTGCCAAACGTTGGCCCCGGAATAAAGTGTCTCCGGAAACAGCGAGGATTCTGCCAAGTCCATTGCCGCGTCACGGCCATCCCGGATCAGGTGAATGAACTGCGCGCCAGAAAAATCGCTTTTAATCTCATTGACCCACAGCGCATTGCGAGGCGACTTTTCACCCCAACGCGGCTTCCCCTTGGTTTCCGCATACAGCAGATGAAGCGCATCATAAAGACCTGGAAAAGTCGGCTCCGGCGCGCGCGCGACAAGCTGATCGGCGCTAAAGGTTTCCGCCCATCTTTGAATGGTCGGACAATCGAGCATGTCCTGGGCCATTGCTTTAAGGTTCTCAGGAACCGTGGTGTCACCATAACTATAAATATAAGGCTGAAAGAAATCATACAGCCAAGCCGGTGGGGGAACCGCGATATTCGGGTGGGAGTCCATGATCAAGCGAAACAGGGTTGAACCAGACCGAGGCGAACTAACTAAAAATATTGGTTTTTCGTGAAGACCAGCCATAAAATTCTCCTTAAACAATGCACGCATGATGCAATATGTATGCACCTTGTCAAGGGGGGCGGCGTGCTTTGGGAGGTGTGTTATAAGACGACTATTTCAATCCACCTAAAATCACCGCCGTGCTGGCAACAATAACCGGGAATAGAAAGAGTGCTGCTCCGACAGGTTCGGTGAGGACCCGAGTTATGGAACGCCCACTCTCTTCGGCAACTCGAAGGGCTGTCAGCCAAAGGGCTAATCCCCCAGCTGCAACCCAGAACCAGTAGCCAATGAGAAGTGGAAACTTTTCCAGAAATGGAATGTGCCACGAAATCATAATGCCGAGTGCGAACGCAAAAAGCCGAATTGCGAGTTTCGGCCAAGCGAAAACAGTCACCATACCGATCACATAGAATTCATTTGCCAGCCACCCAATGGCGATAAAGAGGAATTCGAAGAACTCACGTGGTGTCTTGATGGAGCGACCTTCACTAAGCAACCGCCAAAATTCTTTGTGGGCGAGTTCGGCACCGTCATAACCTATATTCTTATCCAGGATCGGTAAGAACCAGCAGATGGCGAAGAAGGCGAGCGATGCCAACCAGCCAAACTTTCGGACGCGGGGTGTGTTAAATTCTTGCAGCATGAAACCTGACCGTCCTTCAAAATTCTTCAACACAGAGGTTATGAAGAGATTAGAGACATTATTCGCCAAAGTTTAGCCCTATTGAGGAAAGGTGGAAGCATGTAAGTTGATACGGATCGTTGTCAGGTGGACGGATTGTTAACTTTACCAAGGGAATGTTCGTGTTGAACCAATGTATAAGGTGTGTCGTTGGGTTAATCTTGTTGAGCTTGCTCGTCGGCGGTTCGGTGACAGTATTCGCCCAGTCTCCAGAATTGCTCAAATCATATCAGCAGGCCGTGGCGTTTCACAAAAAGGGAAATTACAAAGAGGCCGTTTCCTTTTTCCAAAAAACTCTAAAGCGGGGTGAAATGGAATTCGGCCCTGATCACACCATAAGCGCTGACATAATGAACAGTCTTGGCGAGGCCTATTATGCGCAAAGCCGACATAGGAAGGCCGAGACTTTCTTTAATAAGGCGCTGGCGATCAGAAAAAAGAATTTGGCACCCACGCATCGAGACATTGCCCAGAGCCTTAATAATTTGGGTTTGTTGTATGCCGACCTAGGTCGTTATGGAGACGCGGAGGAATTCTACAAGAACTCCATGACGATCTATGAAAAGGCCTTGGGGCCCGATCACTCCCGCGTCGGAACGAGCCTCAACAACTTGGCCGAATTGTATCGAGTTCAGGGGCGCTATGCTATTGCCGAGCCGTTGTATAAAAAATCGCAGGCGATTTTCAAAAAGACGCTGGGTTCCGAAAGTTTCGCCCTTGCGAACAGCCTCAGCAATCTCGGATTGCTGTATTACAAACAAGGCAGATACGCTGAGGCTGAACCCCTTTTTAAGCGCTCTATAGTGGTTAAGGAAAAGACTCTTGGATTGGAACATTCCCTCGTTGGGGAAAGCCTCAACAACCTTGCATTGCTCTACTTTGGCCAGGATCGTTTGTCCGCCGCGGAGCCGCTATATAAACGCGCCCTGGAGATCTATGAAAGAACCCTGGAACCAGGGCATGGTAGCGTCGCCATCGCCCTCAATAATTTGGCGGGCGTGTATTACAAACAAGGTCGGTACGCTGACGCCGAACCTCTTTACCTGCGATCCTTGGCGATTTTGGAAAAGTCCTTAGGTCCTGACCACACCCGCGTGGCGACGAGCCTCAATAATTTGGCGATGATATACAATAAACAACGTCGTTTTGTGGATGCGGAACGATTTTATAAACGTGCTTTGATAATCGGTGAAAAGGCTCTCGGCCCGCAGCATCCAAACTTGGCGAAGAGCCTCAATAATCTCGCCAGGCTGTATAAATCACAGGGCCGGTTCGCGGATGCAGAACCGCTGTACAAACGATCATTGGCAATGAATGAGCGGGCTCTCGGGCTTCGACATCCAGATGTCGCGCTGAATCTTCGAAATCTTGGTGGGCTCTATACCACCCAGGGCCGAGACGTCGAGGGGCTTGAATACTACCGACGCGCCACAGCAATCCATCAGGCCCGCGCTGCACACGGCGGAAACCAAAGTTTGGGAGGATTAAGCGAGCAAAAATCCAAACGCTATCTATTCACGGCACATGTTCGCACCGCCGTCTCCGTTGCCCGGAAGTCAACGTCCGACCGTGATCGTTTAGTTTCTGAATCTTTCTCTGTTGGTCAACTCACCCGTGCGACTCAAGCAGGCGTTGCCGTGTCGCGTATGGCGGCGCGCTTTGCTGCGGGCAGCGATAGCTTGGCAAAAACCGTCCGCGAACTTCAAGACTCCATAGCACTTTGGCAAAAATTGGACGTGCGCTTGATCAAGTTGGTTAGCGCCACGCCTGACAAGCGCAATCGATCCCGAGAAAAAAATGTGCGCAACCGGCTGGAGGGCTTAGAAGCCAAGGTCGCAACTCTGTCGAATAAGTTAACTGCCGAGTTTCCAAATTATACCGAATTGGCGGCATCCAAACCTGTTCACTTAGGTGCTGTTCAAAAATTGCTGAGGCCTGATGAAGCCATGATCGCATACTTGGTCACAAAGTGGGTAACCTATGTCTGGGTGGTGCGTCGGGAATCAGCCGTGGTTTTTCCGGCGCGCGTAGGTCGCGATGCCCTTCAAGATGCAATTGATGATTTGCGCGGCGGCTTGGATGCGAGCGGTATAGATAAACTCGCTGATTTGCCGACATTTGATCGAACAGCCGCTCACAAATTGTTCAAGCAGATTTTTGCCCCCATCGACAAATTCTTAATAGGTGCCCGCCATGTTTTTGTGGTCGCGGATGGTGCGCTGCAAAGTCTGCCGTTGGGTGTTTTGGTGACGGATAAGCCTGAGAAAGAGTTCAAGGATTTCTCCGGTTATCGACAGACTGCGTGGCTGGCCAAGAAGTATGCACTGACAACGTTGCCATCAGTATCATCGTTACGGGCGCTTAGAACCTTTGCCAAGCGGGCGGTGGCTACTATTCCTTTTACTGGGTTCGGCGACCCATTGCTGAATGGTCCGCAAGGCGGAACGAGAGGGATTAAACTGGCGAACCTGTTCCGGGGTTCGGTCGCAAATGTCGATGCGATCCGAGACCTTCCTCCCTTACCCGATACGGCGAAAGAACTTCTGGCTCTCTCTGCAGCGGTGAACGGAGACAGCAAACATATTTACATGCGCAAGCGGGCAACCGAACGAACAGTCAAAAAAACAAACCTGTCGAACAGCCGCATTATTACCTTCGCCACCCACGGATTGGTGGCAGGCGATATGAAGAACGCGGAACCGGCATTGGTCCTCACACCGCCCGCAAAGGGAACCACGTTGGACGATGGCTTGCTGACAGCGAGTGAGGTGGCGCATCTGAAACTCAACGCCGATCTTGTGATCCTGTCGGCCTGCAATACCGCAGCCGGTGATGGCACGGAAGGGGCAGAGGGTTTGTCCGGCCTCGCCAAGGCCTTTTTCTACGCCGGCAGCCGCGCGCTACTGGTCTCACATTGGCCGGTGGTCTCAGACGCGGCAGTCAGACTGACCACGAAGATGCTGACGGCCGGCGCAGGTGTCGGACCCGCGGTGGCTCTGCAACGTTCCATGCTTGCCTTGATGAACAGCGCTGATAAACCGCACTACGCCCATCCCTTGTTCTGGGCTCCGTTCGTTGTCGTCGGTGAAGGGGGCAACCCTAATTAAGCGAGCCTGATACTCAGCCCCTTGCCCTGTAACCAGCCTCAGTTCAAAATGCGGCAACAAGGAGGATCAGCGCATGAAAATTACTGAAATTGAAGTCATTCCGGTCTGGATGGAACCGTCGGACCTTTATCATCGGATGTTTGGGTCTAACAAAGCCGTCGGCACATCGGTGCATGCGCGGGAGGCTTGGTTCGCGAATATTGAATACAAGCAAAATGTCTTTATTAAAATTTTTACCGATGAAGGGATTATCGGCTGGGGCGAAGCGACGGCGCATCCTGTCACCAGTGAGACTCAGGAAAGCATCGTCTCCACCATCAAACTGTTCGCCAAGCAGATCATCGGCATGAACCCATTTCACATTGGTGCTGTGCATGAAAAATTGGATGATCTTTTTTTGCATGGCAATGCAGGCGCGCGCAGTGCCATCGACATCGCGTGTTATGACATTATGGGGAAAGCCTCTGGTCAGCCAATTTATAATCTTCTCGGCGGTGGATTTCAGACTGAATTTGGACTGATGGGGACGACGCCAAGAGAGACCCCGGAGAAGATGGCCGAACAAGTCGCAGCACTCAGCGAGAAAGGCTACACCTGTTTCGAGCCTAAAATGACGGGACACCTTGAATCCTTGGATGCAGACGGGGACCGGTTGGAAGCCATCCTTAAGGTCGCGCCCAAAGAAGCCCTGATCATGGCCGACCCCAATCAGACGTGGGGGACAGCGAAGGACTCGATTGAACTTTTACTGCGCCGTTTCCAAGGAGTGCAGAATCTCGCAATTGAACAGCCGGTGATGTATCACGACCTAAAGGGCCTGGCGGAAATTACCCGCGCCGTGCCGCAAAAGGTCATTGCCGATGAAGCGATTACATCGGTGAATACGATGATCGAAATCGCGGCCCACCACATGGCCGATATGATCAGCATCAAGCTCGGAAAATGTGGTGGGTTCTATAAGGCGATGCAGATCATCCGCATGGCCGAAGCCGCTTCCATGCCGGTGCGGATCGACTGGACCCAAGGCAGCCGCCTGCTGGACACAGCGACCGGCCACATGCACGCCGCCGTGCGTCTTGTCGCGTGTGATCCTGGCATGGATTACCATCTGCGGCTCAAGGACGAACCGGTTGCCGATGGCGGGGCTCAATTCGACGGCGGCAACTGCAAAATGCCAGACGGCCCAGGGTTGGGGCTTACAGTGGATGAAGATGTTGTGAAGCGGATGTCGGAGCGGGGGTAGGCTTTAGGTGGGGGGTTAATTACAGAACGTCTTCTTCTGAATCTTGGAATTCATTGGCGATTTCTAAGAATTGTTCAGATATTTCCATAAAGACATCTGTCATAACGGGATCAAAGTGTTGGCCCTTGCCTTCGCTAATAATTGCGACTGATTTTTCATGGGGGAAGGGGGGTTTGTAGACCCGCCGGCTGATAAGCGCGTCATAGACATCGGCAATGGCCATCAGGCGCGCAGAAAGCGGGATATCTTCACCGGACAATCCTGCCGGGTAGCCGCTACCGTCCCATTTTTCTTGGTGATAATGCGCAATTTCCCAACCGACCGTTAAAAATCCTCGGGTTTCTTCATCCTCAATTGAGGATGCGGCTTCCTCGATGGCATCCGCACCGTAGACAGTATGCTTTTTCATTTCTTCGAATTCTTCTGGCGTTAGCTTGCCGGGCTTGAGAAGAATGGCATCTGGTACACCGACCTTGCCGATATCGTGCAAGGGGGCAGATTTATAAAGTTGGCTAATATATTCCGGTGTAAGGATATCGGCATAGCGGGATTGTTCTGAAAGTTTTTCTGCCAGAAGTTTCACGTAACGTTGGGTGCGTCGAATATGGTTTCCGGTCTCGTTGTCCCTGGTTTCTGCAAGGGAGCCCATGGCGACCATGGTGGCGTCTTGCAGGGTAGAGAGCTGGCGGGTTCGTTCTTCGACTTTTTCTTCAAGAATTTTAGCTTGAATTTTCCGCTCATTATAAAGCGCGCGAACTTCCAACATGTTGACAATCCGGTTCAACAATTCAATGCGCTCAAAGGGTTTGGTGACGAAATCTTTCGCGCCGATTTCGAGAGCACGGTGTTTTGTTTCCAACTCTTGTTGCGCGGTGATGACCAGGATGGGCAGGTAATCGTTTTCAATGCCGTCCATCAACTGTTCCATGACCTCGAACCCGTCCATGTGCGGCATCCGAATATCCAGCAAGATCAGATCAAATTCATTTTCCTTGTAGAGCCCTTCGACTTCGCGCGGGTCGGTCGTGCTGGTGATGTTGGTGTAACCTGCCCTTCCGAGCATCATTTCCAAAAGATTCACGTTGGTTGGATTGTCGTCTACGATTAAAATATTTGAGTTTAAAATATCCTCGGTAGGCGTTTTCATGGAGCATCCTCTAATACCGCCTTGATGGCATTAACCACGACGGGAATATCAATTGGCTTGGTCAGGTAGTCACGAAATCCAGCCTTCATACCTTTATTAATATCGTTCCGTGTTGCTGCCGCGCTGAGCGCCATGATTGGAATATTTGATGTCTCTTTAAATTTGCTAAGTTTCTTCAAGGCGTCAAATCCGCTCATTCCGGGCAGGTTAATATCTAGAATTATAATATCCGGTATTTTTTCCCGCGCCAATTTAATACCGGTTTCTGCTGTGGAGGCGGAAATTAGAGTGAGATCGTCGACGCGATCTACGATCAATTTCATAAGCTCTAAATTTGCAGGGTTGTCTTCGACGTAAAGCAATGTTCCGACAGCCTGTCCTAACTTGTGAATATCGGATGCTTTATCCTTCTTGGGCTGGGCTTGTTCGCCGCTGATGGTTCCATCACTCATCGGGAGTTCGAACCAGAACGTACTGCCTTCGCCGACTGTACTTTCAAAGCCGATATCTCCGGCCATCAATTCAACGATTTCCTTGGTAACGACAAGGCCAATACCTGTGCCTTCGATTTCAGACGCTTCTGCACCCAATCGGCTGAAGGGTTGGAAGAGTTCTTCCTGAAGTTCCTCCGAAATACCTTCACCCGTATCGGTCACGCTGAATCGAACAATTTGTTTCGCTGTTTCGGATACTTCAATTCGAATTTTGCCATTTTCTCTGTTGTATTTGACCGCATTGGAAAGAAGATTGATAAAGACCTGCTTGAATCGAGTCGCGTCTGCCCGTGCGGTGTCAGGGATTTTTAGAGGGTCTGGTGATTCAATTTTTATGCCTCTTTCTTCGGCCAATGGACCTATCAATGACAGGCATTCAAGAAGCGTATCCGCGATTGAAGCGTCTTCGATCTTGAGGTTGATATTACCCGATTCAATGCGCGCCAGCTCGAGCACTTCGTTGATCAAATCCAACAGGTGTCTTCCGCCTTTTAAGATGTGGTCCAAGCAGTCCTGTTGCTCATCGGTAAGCGGTTGATCCGGGTTGTATTCAAGCATTTGGGCGAAGCCAAGAATGGCGTTCATGGGGGTTCGAAGCTCATGGCTCATGGAAGACAGGAAATCAGACTTGGCCTTATTGGCACGATCGGCTTCCTCTTTGGCGAGTTTTAGTTCGGAAATATCTGTCCGTAATCCGACACGCATTCCATTGGGCAGGACGCTATTGAATACGCGTACCCACTGCTCCTCTCCTAATCTTTGTTCATAAAGCTGTCGTGGATTCTTTCGTCGTTCAAGGGTTTCCTGAACCCATTCTTCCTCACGACCAACGGCTTCCAACATGCCGTCCCGTGCGGCAGTACCGCGAATGATATCTTCGTATTTCGCCCCAGGAACAATCAGGTCATATGAATTTGCGTACATTCTACGGTATTGGTTGTTGCATAATACCAGTCGATCATCCTGGTCATACAAAACAAATCCATCATTCATGTTATCGATGGCACTGGCCAATCGATCTGAACTTTCTTTCAGCGCCACCTCTTGTTCTTTGCGTACCGATATGTCACGAAAAATTAACGTTGAGTATTGCTTTTCAGCGATATCCCAATTTGTCAGTGAAACATCACAAAGGATGTCTTCACCGTCTTTTTGAGGTACAGAAATTTCCACCAGTTCCGACGATTTAGCAGTCATATCCTGGTGTTTTTCTGAGATGATGAAGGAGAGGGATTTTCCGAATGTTTCAGACGCATCATATCCAAACAAATTCTCGGCACCATCATTCCAATGGATAATGCGTTTTTCATCGTCGGCGGTAATGATCGCTTCCGGTGCGGTTCGCGTGACAGCGCGGTAGAGCGCTTCGCTTTCCTTTAGTCGAAGGTTCGTGCTGTTCAGATCGCGTGCGCGTTTTGCCCGGGAAATGACAGAGATTACGAGTTCGTTTGGCGAAATTCCCTTACGCAGGAAATCATCGCCGCCGGACTGAGCAAACTTAATCCAACCGTCTTCAATGTCGGCACCCGATAAAAACATGATCGGGGTGTGGACGAATTCTCTGTCATGGCGAATGACCTGCGCCAGTTCGAAGCCGCTACATTCCGGCATCTGGATGTCCATGAGAATTACGTCAGGCCGCAATTCTCGGATTGGGGCCATGACCGCATAAGGATCGTTTACAACGACCGTGACCAATCCTGCTTCGTTCAGCAGGGCAGCATTGAAAGCGGCAGCGGAAGGAGAATCATCGACGACCAAGACTCGGTAGGCTTCTTCACCGGTCTGACCGGTCACGCGATAGAGAATATCGACCAGTTCTGCCAAGTCGAGTGGCTTGACCAGATATTCCTCGCAACCAATGCGAACAGCTTGCAATCGAATGTCAAAATCGCCACGAATTGACATGAATATGACCGGCGACGTTAAAAGGCCCTCGTTCCGCAAGCTCTCAACTGTGGTTAAACCGGCCGTTGAATCCCCAGGAAAGGACACATCCATCAGCACGACAGATCTCGGGTTTGCGACAAGGGTTTCACGTAGCTTTGTATGTTCAGTCAGCGCGAGTACTTTAAATCCGAAATAGGTCAGTTGACTTTCTAGGGCACCGATAAATACTTCATCATCATCGACGACAATAACCGTCTGAATATCATCCCTTCTGCGGCTTTGACCTACGCTCGAAATATTTAAACTTGGAAGTCGACTTTCCTCTTTCTTTGTTTCCTTTTCGGCTTCTTCTTTAATTTTGTCAAAATGCTCAAGAATTTTCTCTTTTGCGCCGGGAGTAATAGATTCGTTCGTATCTAACATCTGAATAATGTGCTGAGCGAAGTCTCGAGTCACATCAGAGATTGCAGAAAAGCCGAAGGTTCCAGCCCCGCCCGCTAGCTTGTGCGACAGTCCGTGAAGGGTCTCTAGCGCATGTTTGGATTTAAGCGTGAGATCGCCTAATTCAATTGACTGAATGACGGTTTCCAGTTCCTGGACCTTCTGGCTCAGGTTTGCTTTGTAAGCAGCCTGCAGGGCCGCCATTTTCTTTATAAATTTTTGCCTTTTATCCGGCATGAACGGTAACCCATAAGATTTATTAAAATAATGCAGAAACATAAACGTGTATTTTTTAATATGGGGGTATTATACAGGTTTTCCAAGGACATTAGCTATGGTTTTAGGCCTCCGCCAAGGAGGACGCCGTATCCATATTTATGGAAGTGTAGAAGATAGTTCCGATCAGCGGGCGTCGGCGTAGTTGGGGGCCTGGTCAATGACCTGTTTGTACAATGCTGTGGCTTCGGTCAGTTAGCCCGCCTGATGGAGGTGAAGGCCGTTTTGAAGAGGCTTTTGATGCGCGGCTTTCATTTTTGAAACCTTTATTCCGATTTAGGAATATCGATCGAAAAGGTGGACCCTCGGCCTTCTTCAGACGTGACTGTTAATTTAAGCCCAAGAAGGTCGGCTGTTCTTTTGGCAATGGCCAGGCCCAATCCCAATCCTTTGGTTCGGTCTCGTTGCTGATTTCCGACTTGGTAAAATTCATCGAAGATGTGTGCTAAATTTTCTTTTGAAATACCAATGCCTTTGTCTTGAACTTCAATCCTAATATTGTCCCCATCTTGATGCGCGCGGAAGATGACTTCTCCTGCATCGGTATAACGGATCGCATTGCTTAGGAAATTGCTTAAAATTTGACCCAACATTGTTTCGTCGCATAGGGTTCTAAGTTCAGTGGATTCAAAATTAAAGCCGAGGCCCTTTTCCTTGGCCTGAGGCTCGAACTGACCAAACAAACGCTGCATGAAAATGCCAACACTGAACTCGGTGATCGTCGGCGTCAGAGTTTGCGCTTCCAGCTTGGAAATATCCAAAAGCGTATCAAACATTCCAGTAAGCACAGAAACTGAATCATTCATACGAGCAACAAGTGATTGGATTGTTTCGTCACTGCCTACGGAAGACTCTGCCAGTTTGTCGTCCAAGACAGACAAAAATAACCCCATGGCCTGAAGCGGTTGGCGGACGTCATGGCTGGCGGCTGCTAGGAATGTCGATTTGGCGCGGCTGGCGTCGTCGGCAATTTCCTTCGATTTCTGAAGGCTTTCCTCGGCGAGTTTACGGGTGGAAATATCCGACCGAATAGAACAAACCGCAGGTTCCCCATCCCAGTTAATAACAAAAGAACGGCGGTCTTCCCAAAATTTATTTCCGTTCTTTCTCACTCCCATGGTTTCCCGGTCAGCGATCAGTGGTTCGCCCTCCGAATGATGCAGAAGTCCTCCTAAGTCGTAGTCGGGATGGGTAAGTATTGCGGTCGACTCTAACTCAGTTATTTCATTAATCGAGTCATATCCGTACAAATCAGCAAGGGCATGGTTTGCATATAATGGTTTGAAATTACGATGAACGAGAATGCCGTAATTCGCTGCTTCAAAAAGAGTGCGAAAACGTTCCTCGCTTTCTAGCAGGGCCTCTTCAGACTTTTTTCGATCCGTTATGTCAAGAATTACGGTGCAAATACCAGAAATGTCGCCATCCGCAGAATAAATTGGCGACTTATGGGACGATATGAAACGATGCTTCCCGTCATTGTATAATCTTGATCCCTCGACCATTATTTTTTTGCCGGTCTCCAGTATTTCCTGTTCGCCACTATTTTTGGGCTCGGATAGATCGTCCTGATAAAAATCATTGATGGTCTTGCCAATAATTTCCTCGGGACTTGCATTCATCCATTCGACAAAAGTTTTATTGACCGATAAAAACCGGCCTTCGCGGTCTTTCATTGTTAAGGCAGCAGGGGAATTGTCGACCACCGTTTGAAACAAACTTTCACTTTCTGCCAGTGAGGATTGAATTTTTAGGAGGTCGGTAACATCCGTGCGGATGGATGCAATGCCGCCGTTATCGGTTCGTATTTCATTTATTTGGTAGGTTTTGCCACTGGCGAACTTTGAATACATCGGCCCTTGTGGGTTCTTATGGAGCTTAATCCTTTCTTCGATGGGAATTCTATTTTCACTTTGATCCTTAATCCGTTGGCCACTCTTTTCATATATCCTCAGTTGCTCCTCATAGGTCATGCCAAGTTTCATGGTTTCAACGGCATCAGGGCGGGATTTAAAATAGTTCTGATTAAATAGAACAAGCCGGTCCGCCTTGTCGTACATAGCAAACCCTTCAGGAATGCTCTCAATAGCGGAGCGAAGGGTTTCTTCCGATTGTCGTAAGGCGGATTCGTTGTTTTTAATCTCCGTGGTGTCCTGGGCGACCCCCATTAATCTTATGACACGACCATCGTTGTCTTTGACGGGCTCAAAACTACTTGAAAAGTGCACAAGGCCGAATTCGCCTTTTGCAGTGAATTCAAACGTTGAGCCTTCCCCTTGTATTGCGCGTTCCATTAACTTGGCGATACGCTCCCGGTCCTCAGGAACAGGAATATCAAGATATTCAAGCCCGCGAATTTGAGACTCATTCTCAACCCCCATCATTTCAAGGCCCGCCGTATTCATCGACAGAAGCTTTCCATCTAGGTCAATTTCATGAATGCAAAATGGCGTGACGTTCACCAAATTACGGTATTTTTCTTCGCTGGCTTTTAGCGCGACTTCCGCTTGGGTTTTTAACTCTAATTCCTGCGCATGATTTGCAAGTTTTGTAATGATAACCGGCAATAAATTTTCGTAAATTGTAGGTGAATCCTTGGTTAGATAGTGGCGAACCCCAATATTTAACGCCTCCGCAGCAATCGATTCATTTCCCCTTCCCGTAATCATGACGACGGGAAGGTCAGGTCGATCCGACAATACGGTATGGCAAATTTGCAGGCCGGTCATGTCAGGAAGTTCGTGGTCTACAGCCAGGACGTCGTAAGTCTCCGAAGACCACAAGCTTAATCCTTCGGCACCTGTCTCAGCGGTGTCGACCTGAAAACCGCACTTCTCTTCAACGACTAATTTAAAGAGTTAGCGCTGAAATTCAGAATCTTCAATATAAAGGACACGAATTTTTGACATGTCTTGGAAGATAGAGAAAATAGCGCTGTGGTGAAACCGGTATGTTTAATGCCCGCTGGCTGATTGTGACAAACGCTTTCTTCCTTTGGCCTCGCTCACAAACGCGCTGACCACCATTCCGATCACAATTAAAATTAAGATGATACAAATTGGGCTTGAGAAGAAGACACCCCAGACAGAACCATCAATGGTGCCCAGCAGCAGTGACCGCCTAAATCCTTCTTCTGCCATTGGGGCCAAAATAATTCCTAAAACGACGGAAGGCAGCGAGAAACCAAACTTCATCATGAAGAAGCCAAGCACGCCGGTGCTGGCCGCGATGAAGATATCGACGACGCTGTTCTGGAAAGAATATGTTCCAATCAACGCCAGCATCATCACCGTCGGCACGATATAGGCGGTCCGCACGCGCAGCACAGCGGCAAATACGGGCGCGGCAAGCCCGCCGACGATCAACATCGCCACGACAACCGGGATAAAGCCGACCATGAATCCATAGACCACACTGGCGTGTTCGGTAAACAGTCTGCCTCCGGGAGACAGCCCATGAAGCGTGAGAGCGCCGAACAGCACTGCGGCACTTGCCGAGCCCGGAATGCCAAAGGCGAGCAGGGGGATGAGAGATCCGCCGACCATGGCGTTATTGGCGCATTCGGATGCGATCACGCCCTCTGGAATACCGGTGCCGAATTTCTCCGGCTCCTTGGAAAAGCGTTTGGCTTCGCTGTAAGAAACGAAGCTGGCGATGGACGCTCCGGCCCCTGGCAAAATTCCAATGAAGGTCCCAATGATGGCGGACCGAAGGACCAGTACCGGGCGCTGCCACATGAATAGGGAGACTCTTTTAAACGATCCCGGCGTTGGCAGGACCTCGGCCACTGTTTGGTCTTTTGCACCGGCCAGCATCAACATTTGCGGGATGGCGAAGAAGCCAATGATACACGGTACAAGGCTGATACCAGCTTCAATTTCAGGGATGTCATAAGCAAAACGCGGGTAGCCGGTTTCCAACTCATAGCCAATGGTGGCGATGAACATGCCGATCAAGGCCGACATCACGCCTTTGACAAAGTTGGCGGCGGTCAGGTTGCAGACAATGGCGAGGCCCGCAATGGCCAGCCAGAACATTTCCGGTGATTTAAATTTTAGGGACAGCTCAGCCAAAGGCGGGGTGAAGCCGATCAGCACCAACACGCCGACCAAGCCGCCGACGCTGGACGCGAGTATGGCAGCATGAAGGGCTTCTTGTGCCCGGCCTTGACGCGCCATGGGATGGCCATCAAGTGCTGTACAAACCGCTGCTGCGGTCCCCGGAGTATTAATTAAAATGGCGGAGATCGATCCGCCGTATTCCGCCGCCATGTAAACCCCACCAAGGGCGACGAGGCTGGTCAACGGATCAAGTGAAAACGCAATTGGCAGAAGCAGCGCAATTGTGATGGACGGGCTGATCCCCGGAAGTGCGCCGCCAAGCATACCAATGGCGACGCCCATGAAAATCAGCCCAATAAGTTGCCCATCTAGGAGCCCCGGAAGTGCCGCAGCTAAACCTTCTAGCATGTGTATCCTCGCATTCGATGTTTGCTAAGTGTTCAACTGCGGCAAATGACTTCCTTATTTCTTCTTCTTTTTCTTCTGCTTCGACTTCATGAGCGCAAAAACCGCTTGGTTTTTGGCAACGTAGTTGTTGACGTAAGCAGTGGTCGCCGCGCTGTCCATAAAGTTTGGCACCAGGCCAACTTTCTTCATGTCCTTCACGTAGGCTGGATCTTTGGTCAGTCTACCGAAGGCATCGGACAAGACTTTGATCCTGGCCTTGTCTACTTTGGCGGACGCTGTGAAGGTCCGGGTCAGATTGTCGACATAGTTGACGCCCAATTCCTTCAACGTCGGCGCATCAGGCAGAAGCTCATACCGCTTTTCACCTGCAACCGCGACAGTGATCAGCTTGTCCGGGAAACGCACGCCCCAATTGGCGTTCGATGACATGACTTCGACTTCGTTGCCAAGCATACCCTTAAGCATTTTGGATCCACCCCGATACGGGATCAGCGTGATGTTGGCAGCCGCCATTCTGGTCCAATTATAATGGAACGCCGCACTTCCGCTGGTGGCACCTGGCGTGCCCGCTTTGAGCTTTCCAGGGGCCTTGCGGGCGGCCTTCGTTAGTGCGCCGAACGTCTTAAATGGCGCGGTCGTTTTCACCATGATCGTGCTTGGCAGCAGCACCAAGTTGGAAACCCACTGAATGTCTTTCAGCCGGTAGCCCTTTTTTGACAGCTGGGTCGGGATTGTTTGGTGCGGAACGTTGGCGGCTGCAATCGTGTAGCCGTCGGTCTTATATTTCGTCACCAACAAATTATGGGCAACTTTTCCGCCGCCGCCTTTTTTGTAGATGATCTTAAATTCAACACCGAGGTGCTTCTTGATGTGCTTGCCAACGGTGCGGACAAACGAATCAATACCGCCGCCTGGGCCCCAACCAATAACAACCGTGATCGGCTTATCAGGATACGCAGCAGACGCCGGGGCAGAAAGCCCCACCATCGCAAGACAAGAAAGGGTGGTGCCCAATCCAATAACAAAGTTCTTTCGTGTAGGTAACTTCAACATAGTACTTCTTCCTCCCATTTGAGAAACGTGAATGAACGTCGATTTTGCGGGGATTGTTTTTGATTTTCCCCTTGGTAATTACTTAATTAAAATAAAAATCCAGAAGGCGATTCTACTCCTAATGCCTTATGGAAGACGACCCATAGGACGACGGAAAGGCCGACGATAAAGGCGGCAAGCATGGCCAACGCCTTGGCGTCTTTTGGGCGACCCGTCAGGTTCCAAGTGACCAGCCCGACAAAGAAAACCCCAGGAATAAGAAACCCCAGCGCTTCGACAAAAAAGATGACGGCGATCCATGCCCCAGCAACTAAAGTGATGACCGGCCAGTGAATGTCGGTAAACATTTTTGGAGATTCTTTTTTATCGAAGAACGTCCGACCGATAAGTATGAAGGAACACAGCAGCAACCCACCGGCAATCAATTTAGGGAAAGCGGCAGGGCCTTC
>JABJKH010000062.1 GCA_018660465.1 Rhodospirillaceae bacterium | reverse complement strand
ATTGCATACGCCAAAGAAACAGTCAGCCGTGCGGCACGTGTAGAAACAAACCGAGACAATATCTACACGCTGCTAAATACCGAGCAACGCGAGTTCGTTAGCTATGTGTTGCGTAATTATGTTGAGGTTGGCGTTGATGAATTGGATGTCTCAAAACTAAGTACGGCGCTTACAGCAAAGTATGGAAGCATACACGCGGCACAGCAGCAGCTAGGGAACAATCAAGATATACAGCGTACCTTTATTGAATTTCAGTCACAGCTCTACAAAGAAGCGGTCGGCTAAAACGATGAATGAGTGCATTCGAAAGCATCTCTAAAGCAAGAGAGATGGGGCTACGCCTAACGCAATTCCATACAACTCATCTCATCCTTTATATTGGTTATCCTCTTTTTAGGGTTCGGGCGTCTCATTAAGGTTTAGACCTCACTTGAAATTATCCCACAAATCATTATCGGGTGTTTTTACATCTGTATTGAACCCCACCAGATGCAGCATCCCGAAACCCCCGTTTTCTCCCATTTTCAGGCACCAAAATATGAGAGGTAAAAACACCCCTCCCATATCACCAACTGGATAATGAAACCCTCTGTTTCCTCTGTTGGGCAATCTGTTCCATCTTCTTATCTCTCACCATATACGGAGCAACCCACAGGTGTGAGGCACGAACCGTTAAATCAAATGTGAGGTAGGTTTCTGTGTGGTTGGGAACATTTCTATTACCCCCTAACCACACTATTCCACGGTAACGCTTTTCGCCAAGTTTCGGGGTTGATCCACGTCGGTCCCTTTAATTACGGCGACATGATAGGCAAGTAGTTGTACCGGGATGGCATATAAAATTGGTGCAACGAAAGAGTCTACAGACGGCAACGCGATAGTTGCCGCCGCCATCTTGCCGAGCTTTTCAGCGCCAGGGCCGTCACTGATAAAAATAACCCGCCCATCACGGGCAATAACCTCTTGCATATTAGAAGCGGTTTTTTCAAATAGATCGTCGGAAGGTGCCAGAACAATGACCGGTACACCTTCGTCGATCAACGCAATCGGCCCGTGCTTCATCTCACCCGCCGCATAGCCTTCTGCGTGAATGTAAGAAATTTCCTTCAGCTTTAAGGCCCCCTCCAACGCAATCGGGTAGCTGGTACCACGCCCCAAATAAAGAACGTCGCCGCGGTCCGCGACTTCATGGGCAAGTTCTAGTAAGCGTTCGTCATGGTTCAACACCTCTGCCGCACGTGCGGGTACCTCCGTCAGGGCTTCGGTCAACCGCGCTTCTGTTTCATGATCTATCGCGCCATTGGCCTTGGCTGTTGCAATTACCAGACAAGCCAGAACCGTCAGCTGAGTGGTGAAGGCTTTGGTTGAGGCAACACCGACCTCCGGCCCTGCATTGGTTGGCAATACAGCATCGGATTCACGGGCAATAGTGCTTTCAGGCACATTGACGATGGAGACGATATGTTGGCCCTGCGCGCGAGCATAGCGAAGCGCTGCTAAGGTATCCGCCGTTTCGCCAGATTGTGAAATGAAGATGGCAACACCGCCTTCCGGCATGGCGGCTTGGCGATAACGGAATTCAGAGGCGATATCGACTTCAACCGAAATACGCGCCAGCCCTTCGATCCAATACTTGGCAACCATGGCCGCATAATAAGACGTGCCGCAGGCGATCAAGGTCACCTTGGGAACGCCCTGCAGGTTAAAACCTAGTTCCGGCAAGGTGACCGTCCGTGTGGCGGGATTAAGGAAGCTATGGAGACAATCGCCAATAACCTGCGGCTGCTCATAAATTTCCTTGAGCATAAAGTGTTGATAGCCGCCTTTTCCAATGGCTTCGCCGGAAAATGCTGTCGGATTAACGGGACGGGAGACTTCTGCGCCCGTTTCATCAAAAACAGTGGCACCAGACCCATTTAAAACGGCCCAATCGCCGTCTTCCAAATACATGATTTGTCGGGTGAGCGGCGCCAGGGCCAATGCATCAGATCCGAGATACATCTCGCCTTCCCCAAAACCGATGGCCAGGGGGCTGCCGCGTCTGGCCGCAATCATCAAGTCATGATGGCCGGCAAAGATAATTCCCAGCGCAAACGCCCCTTCAAGTTGATTGAGCGCCGCCGTAGCGGCTTCCACAGGCGTCATACCATCTGCTAGGCATTGGCTGATCAGGTGGACCACAACCTCTGTATCCGTATCAGAAGCCATGACGTGACCTTGGGCTTCCAATTGAGACCGCAGGTCCTGAAAATTTTCAATGATGCCATTGTGGACGACGGCAACATGGTCAGTGGCGTGGGGGTGGGCATTGGCTTCGTTTGGGACCCCATGGGTCGCCCAGCGGGTATGACCGATGCCAATGGTGCCTTCAGCAGGTTCACTGGTAAGCCGAGTCTCCAGATTTACCAGCTTCCCTTCAGCCCGCCGACGATCGATCCGACCATTGGTCAGTGTCGCAATTCCAGCGGAATCATATCCGCGGTATTCCAAGCGCTTCAGCCCCTCGATCAAAAGAGGGCTCACGTCGTTCTTACCAATAATTCCGATGATGCCGCACATATAAGATTATTCTTCTTTTCTACTATATTGTTTTATTTTTTAGCTTTTTCTTTTTCCGCCTGCTTACGTTGGCGAAATTTTCGCGCCAAGTCGGGTATTTCCTTCTGCGTTGCCCGCTCAATCGCTAATGCATCGGCCGCAACATCCTTCGCAATCACACTGCCAGCGCCAATCATCGCCCCATCACCGACCTTTACCGGTGCCACCAAAGCCGTGTTTGATCCAATAAATGCGCCGGCCCCGATATCCGTGTGGGATTTAAAATAACCGTCGTAGTTGCAGGTGATGGTCCCGGCCCCAATATTGGCCCCCGAACCGACCCTTGCATCGCCAATATAGGTCAGATGGTTCGCTTTCGATCCTGTTTCCAAAGTAGCGTTTTTGATCTCGACAAAATTACCCACATGAACGTCGTTTTCAAGGACCGCGCCGGGCCGCAATCGGGCGAAGGGTCCGACGATGGCACCAGATGAAATGGTGGCCCCTTCTATGTGGCAAAAGGCGCGAATTTCAACCCGGTCTTCGACTGTCACTCCGGGTCCGAAAAAGACATTGGGGCCGATTGAGACATCCTGGCCAATTTTAGTGTCGAAACTAAAATAAACCGTTGTTGGGTCTGTTAGTGTCGCCCCTCCTGCCAAGGCCCCCCCTCTCAGTTGAGACTGAACAACGGCTTCGGCGACCGCCAGTTCTGCTCGGGAATTAATCCCCAGAAGTTCTGTCGTTTCGCCTTCGACAACTTGGCAAGATCGTTGCTCAGCACCAGATATGGAAATGATATCGGTCAAATAGTATTCGCCCTTGGCATTATCGTTGCCAATCCGGCTCAGGTAATTCAGTGCAGTTGTGCCATCCAAAGCCATGACACCGGAATTACAAAGCGCTACCTGTAACTGTTCCGGCGTGGCATCCTGTGCCTCTACGATTTGCTCCAAATTTCCGTCCTTTCCGACGATCAGACGACCGTACAT
>JABJKH010000061.1 GCA_018660465.1 Rhodospirillaceae bacterium | reverse complement strand
GGCCCCTCAGCGTTTGCCGTAGTTCATGATCGCGGCGATATTGACGTTCTGGCGGAACTTGGCGTGCTGATGCTGCTGTTTGTGATCGGCATGGAATTGTCGTTGCGGGCGTTTCGCCGGGTATGGAAGCTCGCTGTCCTAACGACATTAATTCAAATCGGTGTGAGCACGTCTGTAATGATCCTGGCTGCCAAGGTCGCAGGATTTTCTGTGGAGGTATCTGTCGTCCTTGGATTTGTGGTAGCGCTATCAAGCACGGCTGTGGCAATCAAAGTCCTCGAAGATATTGGCGAACTCCGCACCCGTGCGGGTCGTATTACAGTGAGTGTGCTAATCGCTCAAGACTTGGCAGTAGTACCAATGATGCTTGGTCTTGGGGCCTTGGCGGAAGGAAGTTTTGACTGGTTGGTGTTGATTAAATTAGGCGGTTCGGTGGTCTTCCTGGCTGTGTTAATCTGGTACCTGAGCCGCGGCAAAAAAGTCCGCCTGCCTTTCGATCGTATGGTCGCAGGCCACGAAGACCTAAAACCCTTAAGCGCACTTGCGTTTTGTTTCGGTGCCGCCGCCGTATCGGGGATTTTGGGATTATCCGCCGCGTATGGCGCATTTTTAGCCGGATTGGTCATTGGCAACAGCCATGAACGCGCAAGCATGCTCGAATCCGCAAAACCCATCCAGAGCATCCTGATGATGGTATTCTTTCTGTCCATCGGATTGCTGGTTGATCTGGAATACATTTGGCAGAACGTGGACGCGGTACTCCTGTTGTTCCTGATGGTCGCGGTATTTAAGACGATCTTGAATGTTGGCATTCTGCGCGTCCTTGGCCAATCTTGGCAGCATGCATTTTTGGCCGGTGTCATGCTCGCCCAGATCGGTGAATTTTCCTTTTTGCTGTCTCTGGTTGGTATGAGCCACGGGCTAATCAATCCGGAAACTGGCCGATTGGTGGTTGCGGTGACGGTGCTTAGTCTGGCGCTCAGCCCACTCTGGGTGGTAACCGCGCGTCGCTTGCAGGTCGTTGCGCTTGCCGGACGAGAGTCGGCAGGTGAAGTGCTGAGCATAATATATGGTCGCGAAGCAAAGGCCGTCACAACCTCGATCGGCGAGGCCCGATCCTGGACCACATTAAACATCCGCCGGGCGAGCTATTACAGCCGCCGTTACCGTAAGAAGATTAACGCAACCGCAAAAAAGATTGAGGCCAGCGTAAAAAAGAAACTGGAAAAGAAGAAGCCACCTGAAACAAAGGAACCTGAACCAAAAGAACCCGGGCCAAAAGAGACCAAAGATGCCTGACTTCAATTTGGAATTGGCCGTCGGGGGAGTTGTCGCGGGGATAGACGAAGCCGGTCGCGGGCCTTGGGCGGGACCCGTGGTGGCCGGGGCGGTTATCTTAAACCCGGCGACTTTACCTGATACCTTGCGCCAAGGACTGGACGATTCCAAAAAGCTCAAACCGGCACGACGAGAGGAGCTATTCCATATCCTCCAAGACCACGTCGACTTCGGTGTCGGTGTTGCCGAGGTTGATGAAATCGACGATGTGAACATCCTGCAAGCGACTCTGAATGCCATGGGACGCGCGTTAAAGGGGCTTGAAGGGACGCCGGATGTTGCCTTGGTTGATGGCAACCGACCGCCGAAATTACCCTGCGAAGTCCAGTGCATCATTAAGGGGGATGGGCTATCGCTTTCCATCGCAGCCGCCTCTATTGTTGCCAAGGTTACCAGAGACAGGATCATGGCGGGTCTTGCCGAAGCCTACCCAGGATATGGCTGGGAACGGAACGCAGGCTATGGCACAAAAGCTCATCAAGAGGGTCTGGAACGCCTTGGTGTGACCCCACATCACCGAAAAAGTTTTAAACCCATCATCAACATCTTGAGTAAAAACAGCGGCTAGATTCCATATCTAGAAATCTTAATTCTTTGTAAGTCTTTGATTCTATTTAATTCTTGACGCGGAATCCTGACTGAATCATTCTGCCTCCCATACCTGGGGGTAATCGAAATGAAAAAGAATCAAATTCTTGTGGGGAACTGCATTGAGTTGATGCGCGACCTGCCGGCTGAGTCCGTGGATATGGTGTTTGCCGATCCGCCGTACAATCTTCAGTTGGAAGGAACCCTGCTTCGCCCCAACAACCACAGCGAAGTCGATGGCGTTGATGATGCGTGGGACAAGTTCGATGGCTTTGAGGCCTACGACCGTTTCACCCGTGGTTGGTTATCTGAAGCCCGCCGGGTGTTAAAACCAAACGGAACCCTTTGGGTGATCGGCAGCTACCACAATATTTTCCGCGTTGGCACGGTGTTGCAGGACTTGGGCTATTGGATGCTCAACGATGTCATCTGGCAAAAAACCAACCCGATGCCGAACTTTCGCGGGCGACGCTTCACCAATGCTCATGAAACCCTGATTTGGTGCGCCAAGGACAAAGATAGCAAGTACCAGTTTAATTACGAGGCGATGAAGAACCTCAACGACGATTTGCAAATGCGTTCAGACTGGGTGCTGCCA
Organism: Rhodospirillaceae bacterium; assembly: GCA_018660465.1. Classification (NCBI taxonomy): domain Bacteria; kingdom Pseudomonadati; phylum Pseudomonadota; class Alphaproteobacteria; order Rhodospirillales; family Rhodospirillaceae; species Rhodospirillaceae bacterium. The sequence continues at coordinate 36,809 of JABJKH010000061.1, read as the reverse complement.
ATTTGCACTGGCCACGAACGCATCAAGATTGATGGTGTCAAAGCCCACCCAACCCAAAAACCCGAATCCCTATTGCATCGGGTAATTCTTTCTTCAACAGAAGCCGGCGATATCGTCTTGGATCCGTTCTTTGGCAGCGGCACGACGGGAGCTGTCGCGAAAAAACTCGGCCGCAATTATATTGGTCTCGAACGTGACCCAGACTATGCCGAAATCGCCCGCGCCCGCATCGCCGATGTCCGCGAAGTGGCAGACCCCAATCTGATCAGCACGCCCTCCAAACGTAAACAACCGCGAATCCCCTTTGGTACCCTGGTTGAACGCGGGCTGCTGTCGGTTGGTGAAACCCTCCATGATCCCCGCCGTAAATTTGCCGCCCGCATCAGCGCCGACGGTAGTGTCGCCGCTTCAGATTTCAGAGGCTCCATCCACCAAGTTGGTGCCCACGTCCAAAACGCCCCCGCCTGCAACGGCTGGCAGTTCTGGTGCTTTGAGGACAAGGGATCGTTGGTGTCTATTGACGTGCTGAGGCAGAAGGTTCGGGCGGAGTTGAATTAGGTTCGAAATATCTACCTGGTCGGAACAGGCGTCTCACCCGCGTAGTCGTAGAACCCACGACCCGTCTTTCGACCAAGCCATCCGGCTTCCACGTATTTCACCAACAGTGGACAGGGACGGTACTTGGTATCGGCTAAGCCCTCGTGGAGCACATTCATTACTGCCAAACAAATGTCCAACCCAATGAAGTCAGCCAATTCTAACGGCCCCATCGGGTGATTGGTGCCGAGTTTCATTGCTGTGTCGATGGCACTGACGGAGCCAACACCTTCATACAAGGTGTAGACAGCTTCGTTGATCATCGGCAGTAGAATTCGGTTGACCAGGAAGGCTGGGAAATCTTCGGAACTGACCGGCGTCTTACCCAATTTTCGGGTCAGGTCGCGGATGATATCGAAAGTTTTAGGATCTGTGGCGATACCTCGGATCAGTTCCACCAGTTCCATCATCGGCACAGGGTTCATGAAGTGCATGCCCATGAAATTTTCAGGCCGCTCCATGGTTGCGCCCAAGCGGGTAATGGAAATCGACGACGTGTTGGAGGCAACGATCGCGTCAGGTTTTAAGACAGGGCCGAGATTCTTGAGAACTTCTTTCTTTACCGCTTCGTCTTCGCTGGCAGCTTCAATGATCAGATCACAATTACTGAGAGGAGCAAAATCCGTGCCGGTTGAAATCAGGGCCAAGGCGTCATTCTTTTGGTCGTCCGTAATCTTTTTGCGTGCGACCTGCCGCGACATATTGCGATCGATGGCCCCCATTGCCTTTTCCAAGGCCGCCTCATCAATATCGCATAGATGGATTTTATAACCCGCAAGGGTAAAGACATGGCTGATGCCACCACCCATCTGCCCGGCACCGATTACGCCAATTTCTTTTATCTCAATGGCCATGGTATTTCCTTAATTCGGCCCTTAAATTCCGGTTCCTTGATAGATAGGATGCCAGAGCGATCAATCCAATGCACTGGAAAGTTCGGGCAGGACGTCAAATAAATCGGCGACCAATCCATAATCGGCAACTTGGAAGATCGGCGCATCCGGGTCTTTGTTGATGGCGACGATCACTTTGCTGTCTTTCATGCCAGCCAAATGCTGGATGGCGCCGGAAATTCCAACCGCGATGTAAAGGTCAGGTGCGACGACCTTGCCGGTCTGGCCAACTTGATAATCATTCGGTGCAAAGCCGGCATCGACGGCCGCTCGGGACGCGCCAACGGCGGCGCCCAGCTTATCAGCGACAGCTTCCAAAAGCGGGAAGTTATCGCTGCTCTGCATGCCACGCCCGCCGGATATAATAACCCCGGCATTGGTCAACTCAGGGCGTTCGGACTTGGTGACATCGGCACCTAAGAACGATGAATTGGCACTACTTTCTTCAACATCGATATTCTCAATCGCCGCACTGCCGCCTTCTGCTCCGGTGGCATCGAACGCCGTGGTGCGGACCGTGATGAGCTTGATCCCATCGCTGGATTGAACAGTCGCCAGCGCATTGCCTGCATAGATCGGGCGGACGAATGTATCCGGTCCCTCAACAGCGGAGATTTCGGAAATCTGTGCGACGTCCAAAAGAGCCGCAGCACGGGGCAGTACGTTTTTTCCGTAGGTCGTCGCCGGTGCCAGCACATGACTGTAGTTGCCCGCCAGATTAACCAGGATCGGTGCCATTCGTTCAGCTAGAGGATGGGCCAAGTATTCCGCATCACCGACGAGCACCTTGGTAACGCCAGAAACTTTGGCAGCGGCATCCGCAACGCCGCCACATTGATGACCGAGCACCAGGATTTCAACATCGCCCAGTTCGGCAGCTGCCGTCACCGTGTTCAGGGTTGCGGGCTTGAGTTCGTGGTTATCGTGTTCGGCTAGGACCAGGACTGTCATGAGATCACCTTGGCTTCGTTTTTCAGTTTATCGACCAGTTGTGCGACATCTTCGACGATGACGCCTGCCTCTCGGGTTGGCGGCTCAGTCACTTTCAATGTCGTCATGCGCGGGGTCACATCGATGCCCAAATCTTCCGGCGATAATTCCTCGACCGGCTTTTTCTTCGCCTTCATGATGTTGGGCAGGGTCGCGTAGCGGGGTTCGTTCATGCGTAAATCCACAGTGACGACCGCAGGCATATCCAGCGCTACGGTTTCCAGCCCACCATCAACTTCGCGCAAGACTTCCGCCTTGTCATCGCTCAGGGTTAATTTTGAGCTAAAGGTTCCTTGTGGCCATCCGAGAAGTGCCGACAGCATCTGCCCGGTCTGGTTCGAATCATCGTCAATGGCCTGCTTGCCGAGAATAATCAGCCCCGGCTCTTCCTTGTCAGCGACGGCTTTGAGAATTTTTGCCACGCCTAGGGGTTCCACGTCTGTGTCGGTTTCGACCAAAACACCCCGGTCCGCACCCATGGCGAGTGCCGTGCGGATGGTCTCCCGAGAATGGCGGGTGCCGACGGAGGCAACAATGACCTCAGATACTGTACCAGCTTCCTTTAGTCGGATGGCCTCTTCGACGGCAATCTCATCGAAGGGGTTCATGGACATTTTGACGTTGGCTGTTTCAACGCCCGTGTTGTCAGACTTTACGCGAATTTTCACGTTAAAATCGATGACGCGCTTAACCGCGACGAGAACCTTCATATTGTAACCGTGATGTTGTTAAAATGTGAGTTGACCCAAGTAATTTCGTCTCGAGTCGGACATTCAGGTAACGGTTTTCAGTAAAACCCCCTGATGAACGACCGATTTCTGCCGAAAGTATAACCAACATCCAGGGCTGTCAACGGCTGCTCAAGTATTCTCACCCGGCTTCCAAAGGACGTCGGTTGCACCGTTATTATTAAGCGCCCGTGCGGCAACAAATAGATGATCAGATAAGCGGTTGATATACTGAACGGCAGCATCCGATAAACGGTCGCGTTCAGCGAGGGTTGTCATAATCCGTTCTGCGCGACGGGCCAGGGTTCGGGCCAGATGCAGATTGGCAGCAGCAGGGCTTCCCCCTGGCAGAACAAACGAATTCAGCGGTTCTAGGGCAGCGTTTAAAAGATCGATTTCGCTTTCCAGACGTTCCACCTGAGCCGGGGTGATGCAAAGCGCTCCGTCTTTTTTGACGTCGTCCGGGGTGGCCAAGTCTGCGCCCAGATCAAATAAATCGTTTTGGATACGGCTGAGCATGTCATCTATGTCGCCGTCTGTATGCAAGCGCGCACACCCGATGGCGGCGTTGGTTTCGTCAACTGCTCCCATGGCTTCAACGCGGAGGTCATGCTTTGGCACCCGCGCGCCACCACCGAGCGAGGTCTCGCCCTTGTCGCCGCCGCGAGTATAAATTCTGGTCAGGCGCACCATATCTAAGCCGTCATCATCATGATCAGAAGCAAGACTACTGCTATGCCTTGCGATATGATCCGCGCGCGCATCAGCAGATTGCCGTACTTAGCGTTAAATTCACCACCCTTGGCCATGCTGATCACGCCAATCATCAGCGATAAGACTACGCAAGTTAAAGCAATGACGATCAAAACTACCATGGCTTAGATATAATCTATCCAGATCAAGGACGCGAGGGTGTTATAATATTCCCAATCATCCGATGCCGCAGACCTTGTCGGGGATCAAGTTCTGGCGGAGGCGCGATCTCCCAAAGCCATTCCTCGTCGCTCTCTCCAACGTTCAGTCCAAACAAAGGGTCCTCGATCTCAACGATCTCATCGGCCTCATAATATTGCCGTTCAACTTCGGTGATCAGGCAAACAACTCCAGGTGCAGTGTCCAGCGCCGTCAGGTGGGCTTGCAGAATACCCCGCGCAAAATCGACGAGGTCCGGGTCTTTCCAGCCAGGTCCCGTCCGCGCGGTCTCCAAAAGCGCCAGCGGCAATTGGCTTAACACACTTGCTGAAACCACAAGGTCCGCATCTTCTATCATCGATAATGTCGTGGTCGGCACGGCGATTGGGCCTGACCCTCCCATGAGGATATGTTGCTGTAGAATTTCAGCCGCCCCGGTAATTTCCGAGCTTAAAAGCCCGACATTATCAAAAGCGTTTGCTGCTTTGCGGGCCTTTGCCAGATGCACCACGTCGATCAGTTCGACCCGTTCAAACTGGGTGCTCAGCTCAGTCAGGGGAATGTCCGATAAAATCCCTGAGCCTAAGACCACGGCCAATTTTTTATTTTGGCAGTGATCTGCGGCTTCCAAAATTAGCGCCTTACTTTTATCGGTATGTCCCTGCCAAGCCGACGCACAACGTTTGTAGCGGGCTTCGATGGCGATGGCCCCATGCAGGTAACCCATGGCGCGGACATATTTGGGACACGACGTGGTCAGGTACTGAAAAATTTCGCCGAGCATTAGCGCCGACCAAAGAGCTTTTCGATGTCCGCCAATTTTAATTCTACGTAAGTTGGACGCCCATGGGAGCATTGTCCTGAATGAGGCGTTGCCTCCATCTCACGGAGCAAGGCGTTCATTTCGTGCGCATTTAGTCGCCGCCCAGCGCGGATGCTGCCATGACATGCCATGGTGGCGCAGACATCACCGAGACGGTCTTTGAGTGAAATCGCTTCATCGAACTCGGCCAAATCGTCGGCTAAGTCCCGCACCAACCCAACCACATTCGTCTCGCCCAACAGCGCGGGCGTTTCACGAACAACGATGGCTCCTACGCCAAAGGGTTCCAGCACCAAGCCCAGTTCTGCCAGTTCTTCTGATCGAGCGATCAACCGATCAGCGGAAGCCTCGTCCAGTTCCACAACTTCCGGGATAAGCATTCCCTGACGGTGCACGCCTTCGGCATCAAGGGCATTCTTCAAGCGCTCATGCACAAGTCGTTCGTGTGCCGCGTGCTGATCGACGATGACCAAGCCATCTCCCGTTTGCGCAATAACATAGGTCTCATGGACCTGACCACGGGCAACCCCTAAGGGGTAATCTGCTGTGTCATTGGTAGGTTCGAACTGAGGCGCTTCCAAGCCTTGGTCCACATTGGGCAGCGGCGCATGGAACGATGTTGCCGTCTCGTGCAGGCCCGATGATAACGGACGTGGAATAGTATGACCGTAACCACCCTGGCCCGAGTAGCTTGGTAGACTACCTGATTGCACAGCGCCGAGGGCTGCCGATGCCACCGTGGTTGAGGCACGATGTCCGGCATCGGCCAAGGCACGTTTCAAGGCACCAACGATTAATCCTCGGACATTGCCTTGATCGCGAAATCTGACTTCGGTCTTGGCCGGGTGCACATTGACGTCGACCTGATCGGACTCGAGTTCCAGGAAGAGGGCTAACAACGGGTGCCGGTCAGATGCGAGGAAGTCCCGGTACGCGCCGCGCACAGCACCGTAGAATAATTTATCTCGCACCGGTCGGCCATTAACAAACATGAACTGCTTGGCGGCGTTGCCTCGGTTGAGGGTCGGCAGACCGACGAAACCGGTCATGCGGACACCTTCGCGTTCCGCATCAATCGGGATGGCGTTGTCGGCGAATTCCCGGCCCATGATCGCGCCTAAGCGGTCGAGGCGGGACTGGAACAATTCCCCTTGCGCGCCTGATAATTTGAAGATCGTGCGCTCTCCATCCGAGAGACTGAACGTAATTCCCGGATGAGCCATGGCGAGGCGTTGCAAGGTCTCGGTTACATGGTTCATTTCGGTGCGGGGTGTTTTTAGAAACTTGAGCCGCGCCGGTGTGGCGAAGAATAAATCCAGGACTTCGATCCGCGTGCCGTCTGGATGTGCTGCGGGCTGCGGTTTCTCCACCCGTCCTCCTTCGACAGTAATCTTCCACGCGCTGTCGCTGCCTTGGGTTCGACTGGTGATGTGGAGCCTGCTGACAGCGCCGATGGATGGTAGAGCTTCCCCTCGGAAACCTAGCGAGCGGATATCGAGCAGGTCATCGTTGGGGAGCTTGGATGTCGCATGGCGTTGGACCGCCAAAGCCATTTCATCGGCCGTCATACCGCGACCATCGTCTTCAACCGAAATTAAGGTCTGGCCACCGTCTCTTACGGTGACATCAATATGTGTGGCCCCCGCATCAATGCTGTTTTCCACCAGTTCCTTCACCGCAGAGGCAGGCCGCTCAACCACTTCGCCCGCGGCGATGCGGTTGATCACGGTTTCCGGCAACATACGGATCGTCATAGGATTTCCGATTTCCATTTCTGGTAGGCGTTGATCAATCCATTGGTGGAGGCATCGTGCCTGTCGGCCGTAGCATCTGTCATTAGATCAGGCAGAATGTCGTCGGCCAAAACTTTGCCCAACTCCACGCCCCATTGATCAAACGAATTAATGCCCCAGATCACCCCTTGAATAAAAATTTTATGCTCATAAAGGGCAATTAATTTGCCCAGCGTATGCGGGTCGAACTTACGCACCAGGATCGAATTGCTGGGGCGATTGCCCGGGAAGACCTTATGTGGGGCCAGCCGATTAACCAGCCCTTGGCTCAGGCCCTCGCCTTCCAATTCCGTACGCACTTCTTCTTCCGTCTTGCCGCGCATAAGAGCCTCAGCTTGCGCAAAACAATTCGCCAACAGCTTTTCATGGCGGTCGCCCAAGGGGTTATGGGACTCGGCTGCGGCGATAAAGTCAGCCGTCACCAACTCCGGGCCTTGATGGAGAAGTTGGTAAAACGAGTGCTGCCCAACCGTGCCGGCAGCACCAAATACGATAGGACTTGTGCCCTGCGTGACCGCCTCACCTTCGCGGCCAACACCCTTACCATTGCTTTCCATATCAGCCTGTTGAAGGTAGCCCGGTAGCAGGCGCAGATATTGATCGTAGGGCAGAATGGTGTGACCTGCCGCACCCTGGCAGTTGATGTTCCATATCCCCATAAGCGCCAAGATCATGGGCATATTTTCTTCTATCGGGGCCTCAATAAAATGCCGATCCATGGCATGGGCACCGTCCAGCAATGCCTCGAAATTCTCCATCCCCGTCGTCAGAGCAATCGGCAACCCGACTGCCGACCACAGGGAATAGCGTCCGCCAACCCACTCCCAAATTGGGAAATGATTGGCGCGATCAATGCCGAACGCCTGGACGGCATCACGGTTTTCAGAGATCGCGACGAAGTGCCGACCAACCGCTTCATCGCCTAAAGTCCCGGTGATCCACATCTTAGCGGCTTCAGCGTTAGCCATGGTTTCTTGGGTGGTAAAGGACTTCGACGTGATGATGAAAAGCGTCGTTTCCGGATTAAGCTTTTTCAGGGTTTCAACGATATCGGTGGCATCCACGTTGGAGACGAAGTGGGTTCGCAACCCGTCTTTCACGTAAGGGGTCAGCGCTTCGCACACCATGGCCGGGCCAAGGTCAGAGCCGCCAATGCCGATGTTTACAAAATCGGTGAATTTTTTGCCGGTGTGTCCCTTGGCGATGCCACCCCGCACCGACACGACGAAAGCCCGCATTTGACCTAATGCATCACGGACCAGCGGCATAACGTTTTTGCCGTCAACGAGAATGGGTGTTGAGGTTCTATTGCGGAGTGCGACGTGGAGGGCAGCGCGGTTTTCCGTGGTGTTGATTTTATCGCCGGCGAACATGCGGTCGCGCCAAGCTTCGACCTCGGCTTCCCGGGCAAGATCGCACAGCAAGGTACAGGTTTTCGGCGTGATTCGATTTTTTGAATAATCCAGCAGCATGTCGCCAAGCGACAGAGAGAAACGCTCAAACCGTTCCAGGTCTTCGGCAAACAGGTCGCGCAGGTGAACGTCGCTCCCTTGTTTTTGGTGCGCTCGCAAGGCCAGCCATGCACTCGTTTCCAGCTGAGATGTCATCTTAGATTCCGCAACAAGTGGCGGGTTGATACCCCGGTAAATTCCCCGGCAAACCCCCAAGTGAATTCGTGGGCCAGATTAACAGACACAGTATGTGCGGACCAAGCCATGAAATGTCTATTGAGAGGCCTTTAGACCCTTTGGTTGGCCGACGACAACGACTGTTAGCTTGTCACCATTCAACAATCGCTTTGCCACCCGGTTGGCGTCTTTGAGGGTCACCGCCTCAATCAGGGCGTTGCGGCGGTCGAAATAATCGATGCCTCGGTTCCAAAGCTGCATCCAAACCAGCATGCCGGCAATGCGCCCGCTAGAGGTAAATCGAAGAGGGAACGAACCGGTCTGGAACGTTTTGGCCTCGGATAATTCAGTTTTGGTGATTCCATCTTTAGCGATTCGGTTCCATTCTTCGCGTAACAATGTCACCGTTTCACCGACCCGAGCATTGGCGGTGCCACCACTGCCCGCGACCAGCCCCGCCCAATCCATAGGATGCAGATAGCTGCTGATCGAATACACCAGTCCACGTTTTTCTCGAATATTTTGGTACAGTCTGGAGGTAAAGCTGCCCCCACCCAAAATATGATTTACCAAGAAGGCGGCGAAAAAGTCTGGATCGTCGCGCTTGAATCCCTCGTGAGCGTACATAATGGAACTTTGCGGAACCGGTTTTTTCACGACAATTGTTTTGCCTGCAGCACCTGCGACGGCAACCGGCAAAGTCCAGGGAGCGGCATTTCTCGGCAGACCGCCAAAGGTTGTAGATAGAAACGCTGCCGCTTCTTTCTTGGATATATCCCCGACAATTCCGACGACCAAATTGTTGCGCGCAAGGCGGCGCTTGACGAAGTTCTTTAGGTCGTCCTGAGTGATCGTCGCAACACTTTTGACAGTTCCCGAACCTGGTCGCCCGTAGGGGTGTTTGGGAAACAACGCCTTCATCAGGGTTTTCCCGGCGACGCTGCCAGGGTCTTCGGCTTCCTGGCGAAGACCGGCCAGAATTTGCCCACGAATGCGTGTGACGGGTTCTTCGTCGAACCGAGGTTTGGTTAAGGCCGCCGCTAGCAAATCAAACGCCGCTTGGCGGTTCTTTCTAAGTGTCTTGAGCCTGCCACCAAAGGAATCCCGACCGGCCTCAAATCGCAGTTGGACGGATAAATCTTCCATTTGCCGTTGAAAGCCGCGGCTGTCCCATTTTCCGGCACCTTCGTCCATCGTTGAGGATACCAATTCGGCCAGACCTTCTTTTCCCACTGGGTCCAATGCAGAGCCACCTTTGAAGCTAAAGCGGATGGAAATAATGGGATTGGTCGGATCGCGCACCATCCATGCGGTTAGGCCGTTGTCGGTTTTGATTTCTTCGACATTGACCGCCTGGGCAGGTGCGGCAAATGAGAGGGTAAGCAATACTGCGATTAATAGGTATCTCATTTCATTGCTCCCTTCTTCGCCATTTTTTCAGGCAGCAAAATAGCCGTAACCGAGTGCCGATCATTGACCACGTCAACAAGCGCCGCATTTATCTCGGCCACAGTGACAGCTGAAATCCGCTCCGGCCACGTCTCCACATCATTGATGGTCATTCCGATGGCCAACGCAGAACCTAGAACACGGGCTCCCGCGCGGGCGGAATCTCTGGCGTATACGGCTTCATCCAGCAATCGCTGTTTGGCGCGTTTAATTTCGGCTTTATCAATGCCATCTTTCAACAGCTTGGCAACCTCCGCCATCAGCGCTTTTTTTACTTTCTCTATGGAAACACCGGGTTTTGGGCTGGCATAAAAAGCAAACTGCGACGGGCCCAAATCACCAGGGCTGTAATAAGCGCCGGCACTAACAGCGATGCGTTGTTTCATGACCAAAGACCTGAAAAGCGGACTTGTCGCCCCGGCGCCTAGATATTCGACCAGCACCTCCAAAGCATAGGCGTGATCGCGATTTCCAAATTTGTAACTTGGTGCCAGATAGGTCCGGCTCCAGGATTTCTGACGGACCCGGCGGTCTTTTAGGACGACTTGCCGGGCAGCGTTGTGCGGCGGCTCTTCTGCCCGATTTCGGACAATTGGTTTAGCGGCGGGAATGGTGCCGTAATATTTTTCAGCCAGGGGTTTCAGCTTTTTCGCTGTCATGTCGCCCGCGACAACCAAGATCGCATTGTTGGGGGCATACCAACGGCGATAGAAATTAATCACGCGGGTATAGTCCAGACTGCGGATTTCATGTTCCCAACCGATGATCGGTCGCCGGTAGGGGTAATTGAGAAACAACGCAGCATTCGCTTGTTCGCGCAGCAAGGCACCTGGGTTGTTGCCTGTCCTGGAACGACGTTCTTCCAAAACCACTTCGCGCTCCGTCACGACGTCATTCTTGGTTAGGACCAAGTTGGTCATGCGGTCAGCTTCCATGCGCATGACCATTTCCAAGCGATCAACCGCGACGTTTTGGAAATAGGCCGTGTAATCGGTGGAGGTAAACGCATTCTGTTGGCCGCCATTTTTGGCCAGGATTCGAGAGAATTCGCCATTGCCTAGGGTCTTAGTCCCCTTGAACATCAAGTGCTCAAGAAAATGGGCAATTCCAGATTCGCCTTCCTGTTCGTCGGCTGATCCAACTTTGTACCAAACCATGTGCGTCACAACGGGCACTCGATGATTTGGAATGACGACGACCTGCATGCCGTTCTTGAGCATGAAAGTTTCTGGATTAAAGACGCTTGCCGGTGACGCATTTCCTGCTGAAATTAAGGCGATCCCAGCCACAACAAATATTTTTAGCCATCTCTTAAAACTCATGTTTACCATTCCAATTCCAAGGTACCGTCTGTCGCGCTTTCAAATTTGCTCTGCATTCAAGAGATAGAATAGGGCATGCATAAGGCAGACCCCATAAATACTAACGATATTGTGACTGATTGGGAGGAAAGAACCGATTTAGTCAAATAACAATTTGCTCAGGAAACTCCGATTGGGGTCTTCCTGTCGGGAGATGGTGACAGAGCCTGATCCAGTGACCTTTTTGCCTTTGGTGACGGCTTGTTTGATGCGGTGCGCTTCTTTCAGCGGGTGCACAACGACTTCGTCAAGCTGCTTGGCCTCCCAGAACAACAGCCGGTCGGTAATACTTGCCCGAGCCGCAATGCGGTCATCCGCTTCGGCGTCGATCTGTTTCCGGATATCTGAAGTTGCTTTTAGGCTGCCGGTGTCCCGCAGCAGCACCATCACGCCGCGGCTTCCCTGGATTTGCGAGTTAGAGGCAACCTGCCCCGCACGTCCGGACTGCCGACCCATAACCGCAACTTTCGCCCGACTGCGGGGTGAAACTTCTTGCGGACGGGTGGTGCCTGGTTTTGGGGCCTTCAGTCCGAAATCGCGCGGAATGCTGAGTGGCGCGCGGGTATAAACCGAGAATTCATCCGGCGAGGACTTCTTATTCAGCACAGCTTTGGAAATGCTGTCACAGCCGCTAAGCAGGCTGCCCACCAGGAAAATACTCAAAAATCCAATTTTTCTCATCGCTAAAAACCGCATAATTCAGTGAACCGATCGAACAACCATTTTACTCCTTTTCAGGACGTACAAACAAGGATTCCAATATTAATATCGCTGCACCGACCGTGATCGCTGTATCCGCTACGTTGAACGCGGGCCAGTGAAAGGTGCCAACATAAAAATCAAGGAAGTCCACCACGCCGCCGCCCTGAAAGATCCGATCGAACACGTTGCCTATAGCACCGCCGATCACCAAACCAAGCGCCCCTGCAATCCAAGGCCCTTCCGCTTGGCGCAGCCAAATGACAAGCGCCACAACAATGGCCAGGGCCAACCCCGACAAAACCCATGCACTTACAGCGCAGTCAAGTCGGAGGAAGCCAAAGCTCACGCCACAGTTCCTGCCAAGAACCAGATTAAAGAAAGGCGTGACTGGGATGAGCCTGGGTGGCTGCATCACAATCTCAACAATCCAGTATTTAGAGGCCTGGTCGAGCACTGCCACGATTGCTGCCGCGAGCAGTCCGAGCCGCAAGGGGGGCATGGAATTCACTGGGTTAGTCCTGGCTTTTCACTGCCTCGGCACAGCGGCCGCAGGCATCGGGGTGGTCAGGGTCGGCACCGACATCGTCCATAACCATCCAGCACCGTTCGCACTTGGCACCGTCAGCGGTATTGGGAACCACGGCCACGTCTGCGACATCCGCGAGAGTGAATGCGCCCTCTGGGGCGGAGGCTTCGCTCAACGTCGCACCGGAGGTGATTGCGATCTCACTTAGATCGAGACCTGCCATGGCTTCGATATAGTCGGCACCCACGTAAACATGGGGGTGGGCTTGCAGGCTTGAACGAATGCGCTTTTCGGCGCGTTCGACTTCCAGGGCGCCGGTGACAACGCGGCGAAGGTCACGGACCTTGGCCCACTTGGCAGCGAGGTCATCGTTCTGCCACGTATCGGGAATTTCAGGGAATTGCTGCAGGTGCACGCTGGAGTCATCGCCGGTGCGGGCTCGCCAGGCTTCTTCCGCAGTAAAGCAAATAAACGGCGCGAACCACGCGGTCAGGCAATTGAACAGGGTATCCAGAACGGTTCGTGCCGCCCGTCGCCGGGTCGAAGTGCTGGCGTCGCAATACAGGCTGTCTTTACGGATATCGAAATAGAACGCCGACAATTCCACCGAACAAAAATTATGCAGTTCGCCAAATAGTGCATGGAATTCGTAGTCGTTGCACGATTGTCGGACCAGTCGATCCATTTCCCAAATTCGGTGCAGCACCCATTGTTCCAACTCAGGCATATCAGCCCGGTCCAATTTTTCGCTGTCATCGAATTCATTCAGGTTGCCGAGCAGATAACGTAGCGTGTTCCGGAGCCTGCGGTAGACATCTGAATGCTGTTTGAGAATGTCGGGCCCGATCCGAAGGTCGTCCGAATAATCAGAGCCCACCACCCATAGCCGTAGGATATCAGCGCCTTGTTGTTTAATCACATCTTGGGGGGCGACAATGTTGCCGAGGGATTTAGACATTTTTTGGCCGTCCGCGCCCATGACAAAACCGTGGGTTAGAACGGCTTCATAAGGTGCACGCCCTCTGGTGCCACAGGATTCAAGCAACGATGAATGGAACCAGCCGCGATGCTGATCGCTGCCTTCAAGATAAAGCTGAGCCGGCCAGGCGAGTTCTTCCCGGTCCTCCAGCACAAAGGCATGGGTGGACCCTGAATCAAACCACACATCCAGAATATCGGTCACTTGGTCGTAATCGGCGGGATCATAGTTAGGGCTCAGGAAGCGTGACGGCTCGGAGGCAAACCAAGCGTCGGCACCTTCGGCTTCGACGGCATCAATAATACGGTCTAGCACGGCTTGGTCGCGCAATGGCTCACCACTTGATTTGTTAACGAACACGGTGATGGGGACACCCCAGGCCCGTTGGCGGGAGACACACCAATCCGGCCGCGACTCGATCATACCCTGTAGACGATTGCGTCCGGTCGCGGGGTAGAATTTTGTCTCATCGATGGCCTTTAAGGCTTTTTCCCGCAGATTGGACTTATCCATGCTGATGAACCATTGCGGCGTATTGCGGAAGATCAGCGGTGCCTTTGAGCGCCAGGAATGGGGATAGCTATGCACCAACTTTCCGGATGCCAGTAAACCACCCGCGTCCTTGAGGGTCTCGACCACTTCGGGGTTCACCTTAAAGACATGCTTGCCGGCGAATAGGGGGACGTGGTCGAAATACAATCCATCTCCCCCAACCGTATCGGGAACCGCGATATCATGTGCGGTTCCTAACTCCCAGTCATCAGCGCCGTGACCTGGGGCGATGTGGACAAAGCCCGTGCCTGTTTCCATTTCAACGAAATCTGCGGGGAGGGCAGGGATATCGAAATCGTATCCCTGGCCATTCAGCGGATGTTTGCAGATCGTGCCTTCGAGACCCGTTGCGGGGCCTTCCATCGTCCAATCAGAAATCCCTGCCGCAGCTTTAACCGAGTCGGCTAAGGGTGCCGCCAAGATCAAGCGTTCGCCAACGACCGCCAAGCTGTCTTCATCGACCGCATCGACGCGGAAAATCGCATAGTCATATTCAGGGCCAAAGGCGACCGCGCGGTTACCAGGCATGGTCCAAGGAGTCGTCGTCCAAATGACGATGGACGCGCCTTCTAATTCTTTTTGAGTTGTTTTCTGAACCGGAAAACGCACGAAGATCGTTGTCGAGGTGTGATCGTGGTATTCGACTTCGGCCTCGGCGAGCGCAGTCTTTTCCACCACCGACCACATCACCGGCTTGGCCCCTTTATAGAGCGAGCCATCCATCAGGAACTTGCTCAGTTCGCGAACAATTTGTGCCTCGGCGGCGTAGGTCATGGTGGTATAGGGGTTCGCCCAATCCCCAAGGATACCTAGCCGTTCGAATTCTTCACGCTGAACATCGATCCATTTCGCTGCAAATTCACGGCATTCCTGGCGAAATTGAACAATGGGAACGTCATCCTTGTCCTTGCCCTTAGCTCGATATTTTTCCTCGATCTTCCATTCGATAGGCAGCCCGTGACAATCCCAGCCCGGCACATAGACAGCGTCCTTGCCCATCATTTGTTGGGACCGATTGATGACGTCTTTCAAAATTTTGTTGAGCGCGTGGCCAATGTGCAGATTGCCGTTGGCGTACGGTGGGCCGTCATGCAGGATGAATTTCTCGCGCCCCTTGGACTGAGCGCGTAGTTGGCCGTACAAATCCGAATCTTCCCATCGTTTCAGGGTCTCCGGTTCACGCATCGCCAATCCGGCCTTCATCGGAAAGTCGGTTTTAGGCAGAAAGAGTGTTGGTTTGTAATCCACGTTAATGTCTCATCCGTCAAAAATTGGCCAATATTTTTTGGGCTTGGTCGCAATCCAGGGCGATTTGTGCCTTTAAATCATCTGTCCCGTCAAACTTCTTTTCAGGCCTAAGGTATTCAATCAGCGCCACACGGACGTTTTGACCATATAAATCGCCAACAAAATCGAACAGGTGAGCTTCAAAAATAAGGTCCTTTCCGTCGAATGTCGGGCGATAGCCGAGACTGGCGGCGCCATCGTGAGACACGCCGTTGACCTCGACCCGCACCGCATAAATTCCATTCGCCGGGTGCATGTAATCGCCCATGAACAAATTCACTGTCGGGAAACCCATGGTGCGGCCGATTTCTTCGCCATGTTGGACTTCGCCTTCGATTTCAAAAGGTCTTCCAAGTAGGTCTGCGGCCTGACGGGGCTTTCCCGCAACTAGAAACTCCCGGATACGGGTCGATGAAATTACTTCGCCGTCTTCGTCATTGTGGGCCTGAACGGCGGTGAAATCGAAGCCTTCTTCCTGACCTTTGTGCAGTAACAATTCGCAATTGCCGGCGCGCTTATGGCCGAACTTGAAATCATATCCCGCAACCACGTGCTGGGCCTTTAATCCGCCAACCAAGACGTCGTGGACGAAACTATCCGCGCTGCGTTCTGAAAAGGATTTGTCGAACGTCAGCACGATCAAGGCGTCCACGCCAAGGTTTTCAATCGCGCGGGCTTTGGCATCCGCAGGGGTCAGGCGAAACGGTGGGCCGTCTGGTGCAAACACACGGCGCGGATGCGGCTCAAACGTCAGCACCGACCACGGCACACCGTCGCCCTTTGCGTAGCGCCCAGCCTCGTTGACAACAACCTGATGGCCACGGTGCACGCCATCAAAATTGCCGATGGCAACAACGCCTTCACGGACATCGTCCGGTAGGTTCTCATAGGATGTAAAAACTTGCATGGCGCGGAAAAGTGTCAGGGGGCCTAGAGCGGGTCAAGGACAATCGCTTTGTTGTAGAGTCACAGGTTAAAATCCGAGTATCCTAATCTCATGAATTTTAGAAATATAATCTGGATTTGCGCAGCAATCTTGACCGTTGTTTGCCCTCGACCAAGCACGGCAACAGAATTAGGCTCAGGGATTTCATTTCGCCTGCCAATCAGCTGCACGCCAGGCAGAAACTGCTGGATTGTCAATTATGTCGATGCGGATCGGTCGAAGAATGCGATCGATTATGCGTGCGGCCACAAGGTCTACAACAAGCATAAGGGAACCGACTTCGCGGTTCGTGATCTGGCCGTCATGCGACGGGGGTTCGAGGTCACGGTGGGTTCTGTGCCAAAGCCCATCGACCGGGGTGTCCCTGTGGTGGCCGCTGCCGATGGGGTGGTCTTGGGCGTGCGTAAGGGGATGCGAGATGTCAATTACCGAAAAATCGGCGGAGTGAAGGCGCTGAAGGGCAAGGATTGCGGCAATGCAGTCCGCATTCAGCATGCCGGTGGATGGGTCACCCAGTACTGCCACATGCGGAACAAAAGCGTAAAAGCCCGCCGAGGCACTCGGGTAAAGGCGGGCCAATGGCTGGGCTTTGTCGGCTTATCAGGCCGAACGGAATTTCCTCATCTGCATTTTCAAGTGAGCCGTAACAAAGTCATTGTTGATCCCTTCACCGGATTATCTCAGGGATCAGGCTGCGGCAAATCGTCTGCACCGCTGTGGAATAAGGCCGCGCTGAAACAGCTCACCTATCGTCCGACCAACATTTATATGGGTGGGTTTACCGGTCGCGATCCTAAGGCAGGCCGGGCTCGGGCAGGAAAATATCACGACATTAAAGTTCCCCGAACGGCGGCGGCGCTGAATTTATGGGCTGATATTTTTGGCCTGAGAAAAGGTGATGTTTTGTTGTTTGAAGTATTCGCGCCCAATCGCACGCGAATTCTGGCGGCCAAGGCGATCATACGGCGCACCCAGATCAGGAAATTTTTCACCGCTAAGAAACGTCGGGCGGCGAAGCTGTGGCTACCGGGGGTGTACCGGGGGGAAATTCGTCTGGTTCGAAAATTGGCATCGGGAGACAGGCAAGTTTTTCGTCTAACCCGAACAGTTAAGCTGCAATAGTATAGACGGCGTCCTTCGAGACGCCGCTGACGCGGCTCCTCAGGATGAAGAATATATTTGAAAATAAAAAAGAATCTTCATCCTGAGGAGCGCTGAAAGCGCGTCTCGAAGGACGCCAAGTTAAGCCTCGCCGCTGATCCCTAGCTTATCGAACAGAGCCTTGTCTGCATCTAAATCAGGATTATCCGTCGTCAGCAATTTCTCACCATAAAAAATGGAATTAGCCCCAGCAAAATAACACAGCGCCTGAGTTTCTTCCGACATTTCCCGGCGACCAGCGGACAGGCGCACATGGGACTTCGGCATTAGGATGCGGGCGACTGCAACGGTTCGGACCATCTCAAAGGGATCAAGTGCGTCCACATCGCCCAAGGGCGTTCCCGGGATCGGCACCAGTTGATTGATTGGAACGCTTTCGGGTTGAGGGTCTAAGTTCGCGAGTGTCTCCAACATCCCGGCGCGATCATCCAAGGTTTCTCCCATGCCGATGATGCCACCCGAACACACCTTCATGCCGACGCGACGGACGGCGCTTAAGGTATCCAGCCGGTCCTGATAGGTCCGTGTGGTGATGATCTTGTCGTAGTATTCCGGCGAGGTGTCGACGTTATGATTGTAGTAATCCAAGCCCGCATCGCCCAAGGCCTGGGCATGGTCGTCGCTGAGCATGCCGAGGGTCATGCAACTTTCCATGCCGAGGGCTTTAACTTCTCCGATCATCGCGGTCATGGTTTCAACGTCGCGGTCTTTTAGGTCGCGCCAGCCAGCCCCCATGCAGAACCGAGTCGCGCCAGCGGCCTTGGCTTTTTCGGCTTCGATGCGAACTTCTTCGACCGCCAAGGTTTTGGTGGCGGTGAGTTCTGTTTCGAAGTGGCTGCTCTGAGCGCAGTATTTGCAGTCCTCTTGGCAGCCGCCAGTCTTGATCGACAGCAAGGTGCTTAATTGGACCGTGTTGGGATCAAAATTATCGCGATGTGTTTCATGGGCGCGGAACAGCAGGTCGTTGAACGGCAAATCAAACAAGTCGACGATTTGTGTTCGGGTCCAGGTCGCTGCTTGTGGTTTCAAGGAAGCCGCTGTGGCCATGCTCTTTCCTTTTTTTGGCCTTCAAAGTAAATCCGCTGCCGCCTGTTCGATGGCGTCGTAGGCGGTATGCAATTGGGTATCGCTTATGCAATAGGGAGGCAACAGATAAATCACATTACCAAGTGGCCGCATCAGCAATCCCTGGCCCATAAAATATTCTTTTAGCTTAGCACCAATGGCAGCGGTATAGCCCGCATCGGCAGCAACCACATCAATCGCAGCGATGGTCCCCATGACCCGCGCGTGATGCAGCCCATGCGCGTGCATCAGCCTAGACATGCGTTCCAGATGTAATAATTCGATACTTTTCATATCAGCCCGCGTTTCATCGGCCAGCAGCAAATCCATTGATGCCAGCGCGGCAGCACACCCAATCGGATTAGCGGTGAATGAATGGCCATGGGCGAGGGCCCGATCGAAGTCTTCTCCCAAAAACCCCTCATAAATTTCATCCGCACACACGGTGACAGACATTGGAACAAACCCACCCGTCAGGCCCTTTGAAAGGCAAATAATGTCGGGGGTTACGGTAGCCTTTAGACAGGCAAATAAGTCGCCGGTGCGCCCGAACCCGGTCATCACTTCGTCGAAAATTAGTAAAATGTCGGCAGCCTTCAGACGCGCAGCAACTGCCGTCAAGAATTCAGGTCGGCACATGCGCATGCCGGAGGCTCCTTGGACGAGAGGCTCGACAATGAGGGCGGCGGTCTCGTTACCGTGGTCAGTCAGATACTGGTCTAAGGCAGCAAGCGATGCAGCTTCCTTCGCCTCGACCTCACCATCGCCTTCCCAGGTTTCCGGATAGGACAGGGAGGTAACCTGGAACATCAAGTCTTCCCATTGTGAGAAATATCCCGAACTGGCCCCTGCCGACATCGCACCCACTGTGTCACCATGATACCCGCCATCGAAGGCGAGATATTTGCATCGTCCGGGCTGGTCTTTGTTACGCCAGTACTGATGCGCCATTTTTAGCGCGACCTCGACAGCAGTGGAGCCATCGTCAGAAAAGAAGACTCGGTTCAAATTTCCTGGCAGCAAGGCAGTAAGACGTTGGGCGAGTGTGGATGCAGGGCGATGGGTAAAGCCTGCAAAGATGACCTGTTCCAATTTCTTGGCCTGCTCAGCAACAGCCTCGGCAATCTTTGGATGACCATGGCCGTGCAAGGTGACCCACCAGGACGAAATCACATCAAGGAATTCGCGCCCGTCTTCGGCATACAGGACTGCACCCCGCCCCGCCCGAATGGCAATCGGGTCGGGTGCTGTTTGCGCCTGGGTGAACGGATGCCAGACGTGGCGCTTGTCGTGGCCGGGGTATTCGAGATCGCTCAAGAGAATTCACTTTCTAAATTTTTGGCGGCTATATCTATTCCAGCTGAATCAAGCGGCGAAATGGGTTCCAATTCAAGCAGGATTTTTATTTTGCCGTAAGTTCGAATGGCTTCGATATTGGCAGAGTTGGCGGGACCACTGACGATCACACCTAATAATTCTAAGTTTCGGGCTCGAAGTGCTTCCAAAGTTAGAAGGGTATGATTGATGGTCCCAAGCCCACTCCGCGCTACCACGACTACCGGCAGATCAAGTTGGTCGATCAGATCAATCATCAACGCCCCTTCGTTGATCGGCACGAGCACGCCGCCAGCACCTTCCACGACCAGATTATTATCGGTAGTGGGAAGCTTGAACTGGTTCATGTCCAAACGCAGGCCTTCCAAGCGTGCTGCTTCGTGTGGTGATAAGGGGGCTTGTAGCTCATAGGTGGAGGGATGAATGCGGCTTTCCTCCAGGCCTGTTAGCTCAGAAATCGTATCGCAATCGCGTCCTTCTGTTAAACCAGACTGCACAGGCTTCCAGTAATCGGCATCAAGGGCTCGGACCAAACAAGCAGAGGCAATTGTCTTGCCGATGTCGGTATCTGTTCCGGTTACAAAAATTCCACGTTTTGTCATGCGGCACCTCTTTTTTTTAGGGCCGCGATGTTGGGAATCATCGCCAATAACTTCTCAACATCTTCGTCGCGGTGCTCAGCGGAAAGGGCAAAACGAATACGCGCTGTGTCTTTGGCGACGGTCGGGGGGCGAATGGCAATGCCCAGGATGCCGGCATCTTCCAAGATGCTCGCAGCATTCAAAGTTTCCGCCACGCCTCCCAGCACGGCCGGGACAATTTGTGTCGATGAATTACAGGTGTCGAGGCCGTGGGCGCTGAGGGCGTCTCTCAGTCGCCCGGCATGGCGATGCAGTTTGGACCTTTCCGCGTCCATCTCTGGCACCAGATCAAGCGCTGCGTCCATGGCCCCCAGCACACCTGGCGGCAACGACGTCGAATAGATGAACCCACCGGCACGGTTGATCAGATAGTCTTTTAAGCGCTCTGAACAGGCGACGTAGCCGCCGAAACTTCCGAGCGCTTTGCTAAACGTTCCCATCACCAGATCAACGCGCCCAAGCACATCGCCCGACAGCCCCATGCCTTGCGGCCCCAACACTCCCGTCGCATGGGCTTCATCGACGTAGAGGAACGCATCGAATTTGTCAGCGAGATCACAGAGCCCTTCGAGGTCCGCGCGATCGCCATCCATGCTGAAAACCGACTCGGTGAGGATAAATTTTCGTCCGCCGTCTTGATCGTATTTTTCAAGCAGGCTTTCCAGATGCGGCAGATCATTATGCCGAAACCGAATTTCATGAACCCCTGCTGCGCGACATCCTTGGTGCAGGGATGCATGGATCAGGCGGTCGGTGAAGACGATGGCGTCGCGGCCCAGCATCTCTTTATCAAACAAAGCGGGCAGGACAGCGCCATTGGCCTGGAATCCTGAATTAAATATCAACGCGCTTTCGGTGCCTTTTAATCCCGCCAGCTTTTCTTCAACCATCGTGTGGGCTTCAAACGTGCCAGTGACCAATCGAGAGGCACCCGATCCCGTGCCCCACTTTTCTGTCCAGGCAACAGCGCGTTCGATCAGCTTTGGATGTTGGGTGAGGCCTAAATAATTGTTCGAAGAAAAATTTATTAGCTTTTGACCGTCTCGCCAAACATGGGCAGCGCCATCTGGATTGCCGGGTTTTAGATCGCGCAGGACGCCTTTGCCCTTCAGGGTTTCCAAAAAGTTTTCCAACTGATCGTCCAGACGGGACATGAAACTGACCGTATTGTTCTTGAGATAGAAGGCGTGATCTTAAGCCTAAGTGGGCCGTCGGGAAACCAGCTTGGGTTGAGCCCGCATTTGTATCCTTCTGGGTTTGTTTTTCTTTTCAGGAGCCAGCCGTTTAATCTTTGGCGGTTCAGCCTCTAAAAACTGTTCAGCATCGAACAAAGCAGATTGGCTTCCTTTTAGATCGGCATTTTTCTCCAATGCTTGCAAGGTATCTTGGACCATAGGGTGGCGGTCTGGCGAGCGAACACATCGCAAAAGGTGATGCCGTGCAATGGCCGCAACAGCCTCGTGAATGGCCTCGGGCTTCATCGTCGGCTCACACGCGCGGATGTAGGCAGATAGGGTCCAGGCATTTGCAGGCAGCGCCCGGAGTCTCCGCGACCGGCACCATTTGCTGAAGTCCCGCCATTGTTTGGTGGGGATCAGCCGGACCATGTTTTTACTCCGAGTCCCAATCCAGCCCGATATCAATGGCTGGGGCGGATTGGGTGATGCGTCCGACCGAAATATAATTGACACCCGTTTCGGCAATGGCTCGGATGGTTTTTAGGGTCACACCGCCTGAAGCCTCGGTCTTGATGCGTCCCGCCACAATAGCTACGGCCTCGACCAAAACAGGCGGCGGCATGTTGTCGAGCAGCACCGAATCTGCACCGGCCTCAATCGATTGGCGCACTTGATCGAGAGTATCGCATTCGACTTCGATATCCGTAAGCCCGGCTTTCCGCGCACGGGTGACGGCTTCAGCCACGCCCCCGGCGACGCTCAAATGATTATCCTTGATCAACACCCCATCATCCAAACGCAGACGGTGGTTTTTTGCACCGCCCATAGACGTCGCGTATTTGGCGAGAAGGCGTAATCCCGGGATGGTCTTCCGCGTATCCAACAAGACAGCCCCCGTGCCGGTGATCTCATCCACGTAGGTGCGGGTCAGGGTGGCGATACCGGAAAGATGCTGTAAAAAATTAAGCGCGGTGCGTTCTGCCGTTAAAAGGTCCCGCGCCGGTCCGTTGATTTTAGCGAGGTCGGCACCCGGCTTAACTTGTACGCCATCTTCCAGCAGAATTTTGACGTTTGCCGTCGGTGCCAGCTTTTCAAACACTCGCTCGGCGATGCCTAGCCCGGCAACTACCATATCCTGGCGCGCGCGAACCGTACCCGAGTATTGGGCGTCTTCTGGGATTAGGGCGATTGAAGTTAGGTCTCCGCGCCCAACGTCTTCGCGAATGGCCTCGTCGATGGCGTGTTCGATGACCTCAGAGTCTAGGATCATGCGAGACTTATTCCGCTGCGGCCTGGGCCTGCTTTACGGGGGGCGGGGAAAGCTTCATCATTTTGTTCAAGGGCTCTTGCGCCTTCTTGCGCAGGTCTTCAGGCAATTCAACCCGCGGTGCTTCGTTCAGCAGGGCCAGATAAAGCTTCTCCATGGTATTCATTTCCATGAATGGGCAGTTGGCGCAATTACACGTGCCATCGGCACCAGGGGCGGCGATAAAGGTTTTACCCGGCGCACCCTTTTCCATCTGGTGAATGATGTGCTGTTCGGTCGCGACGATGAAAGTGTCGTGGGGATCATTGATGACGTAATCCAAAATTCCCTTGGTCGAGCCCACATGATCGGCGTATTTGAGAATTGCTTCCGGGCATTCGGGGTGTGCAGCAACCATAGCGTCCGCGTGGCGGGTTTTTAGTTTGACCAATTCACGTTCGGAGAATTGATCATGAACCAAGCAAGTGCCGGGCCAAAGCGTGATCTCTCGGCCGCATTTCCGGGCCAAGTATGCACCCAAGTGTTTGTCCGGCGCGAATAAAATGGGCTGGTCTTTGGGTATGGAATGGATGATCGCTTCGGCATTGGACGAGGTGCAAATGATGTCCGACAGCGCTTTAACGTCGGCGGAGCAATTAATGTAGGAAATGGCGACGTGGTCAGGATGCTTTTCCCGGAAGGCGCGGAACTCATCCGGCTGACAGGAATCTTCCAGCGAACACCCGGCTTCGGCGTCAGGTAACAGCACAAGCTTGGACGGATTGAGAATTTTGGCAACCTCGGCCATAAAGCGGACGCCGCAAAAAATAATGACATCTGCATCTGTGCTCGCAGCTTTGCGAGACAAATCCAACGAATCACCCACAAAGTCGGCGATGTCTTGAATTTCTGGATCCTGATAATAGTGCGCCAAAATTACCGCATTCTTTTCCTGGCGGAGACGCTTAATCTCCGCTTCCAGGTCCAGATAAGGGTCAACTTGGCCTTCCGTCACGGCATCAGCCGCTGGAAGAACCACCGTATCGGTCATCGAATCGTCTCCATATTCGCCGTTGGTTCGCTGCAATATATAGATGGCGCATTTTTTTAACCGAATCAACTGTTCGGGAAAAGATAAAATAGCATCATATAGGTACTAATAGGTATGTGGAGAGGCTTAATTTTACGTAAAATTCGCCCTAATAGAGCTGCTAACGCCCTGTGTGCACCTGTTGCCGCCGAGACATCACACTTTCTTGATTGTCTCCTGTCGGCTGATAGACCACATCGATTTCTTGAAACGCTTCCAGCCAATTTGATGCTGTTTCTGCGCTATTTACTTCAAATGCATCGAATCCGCAGCGCTGCATAAGCGACAATTGATCCCGAAGGACATTGCCGACAGCACGAATTTCTCCGGTATAGCCAAGCCTTTCCCGCAACAACCGCGCATAGGAATACGCACGACCGTCGGTGAAGGCTGGAAATTCCAGGGCAATGACGGCAAAACGCGAGAGATCGTCGGAAATTTCAGAAGGCGGTTGATCACTTTGGAGGCGGATGCCCAAGGGCGCGTTCCGCTTAGCGAGCATTTTTTGCTCGTCCCGCCAACGATCAAGGCTGACGATCACAGAATCCTGGTCGCTAAGGTCTTCGCTGTCATCAACGTGAACCCAGGTGTCTTCGACAACGGCCTTTTCTTTAATGAGTGCCATAAAGCTTCTCCTTGAAGGGACGCGAACCGACTCGTCGGTAGGTATCGATAAACCGCTCGTCGCCGCTACGGATTTCGACATAAGTTTCAACAATGTCGGAGACCGCACCTACGATATTTTCCGCCGAAAATGCAGGGCCGATGACCTTGCCGATAGAGGCATCAACACCGGCATGGCCGCCAAGGGTGATCTGATAAAGTTCCTCACCTTTACGGTCGACGCCTAAAATCCCGATGGCACCGGCATGGTGATGGCCACAGGCATTGATACAGCCCGAAATTTTTAGTTTCAAATCGCCGATGTGATGTTGTTCATTCAGGTTGGCAAAACGCTCGCTGATTTCCTGTGCGACGGGAATAGACCGGGCATTGGCCAAAGCGCAGTAATCCAGCCCGGGGCAGGTAATCATATCGGTGACCAACCCAAGGTTCGCCGTGGCGAGGCCAATCTCATCAAGTTTCAACCACAGGTCATAAAGGTCATCCTGCTTCACGTCGGCGAACACCAAGTTCTGTTCGTGGGTCGCGCGAATTTCGCCAAAGCTGTAGGTGTCGGCCAAGTCAGCGACCGTATCCATCTGGCTCGCCGTGATATCACCCGGCACGCCGCCAATGGGTTTTAAGGACAGATTGACGATGGCGTAGCTCGGGTGCTTATGAACGGCGATATTGGTATCCGCCCACATGGCAAACGCGGGGTGAGTCTTCTTTCTGGCTTCAAACAATTCGGAATTATGTTCCGAATTTTCGTAGGCAGGGGGGGCGAAATAGGCGTTGATCCGATCCACTTCTTCTGCGGGCACTGTCAGCGCCCCATCCTTGATCTGAGCCCATTCTTCTTCCACCAAGCGGGTGAATTCTTCGACGCCTGTTTCCGCCAACAAGATTTTGATCCGGGCTTTGTACTTGTTGTCCCGGCGTCCAAGTTGGTTATAGACTCTGAGAACAGCTTCCAGATAACTCAGAAGATGTTCTTTGGGCAGAAACTCGCGGACGGTTTCAGCGATATAAGGCGATCGGCCAAGGCCGCCGCCGACCATGATCTCAAATCCTACGTCACCCGCATCGTTTTTGTGCATCATAATGCCGATGTCGTGAAATTTTACTGCGGCTCGGTCATCGCTCGCCCCTGTCACGGCGATCTTGAACTTGCGCGGCAGGAAGGTGAGTTCCGGGTGTAGGGTGGACCATTGGCGAATGAGTTCGCAATAAACCCGGGGGTCCTCAATCTCATCCGCTGCGACGCCGGCGTATTGATCGGACGTGGTGTTGCGAATGCAATTGCCACTGGTTTGGATGGCGTGCATTTCAACAGAGGCTAAATCCGCCAACAGGTCCGGCACGTCGCCCAACTTGGGCCAGTTGTATTGAATGTTTTGGCGAGTCGTGAAGTGGCCATAGCCCCGGTCATAGGTGCGTGCCACATGCGCCATCATCCGCATCTGTTTGGCTGAAAAGGTGCCATACGGGATCGCAACTCGCAGCATATAGGCGTGCAATTGCAAATAGAGGCCGTTCATGAGGCGGAGCGGTCTGAATTCATCTTCAGAGGTTTCGCCGGTCAACCGCCGGGCCACCTGACCCCGGAATTGTTGAACGCGTGCATCGACCAGTTCCTGGTCGAATTCATCATATCGGTACATGGTTTGTGTCCTTACGCCGCGTTTTGAAGATTATCTGCGGCTTTAAAATTAGAAGGGATACTTGGTCCTTGAGCGCGCAATTTTTCTCGCATGCTCAGGGGATGGAGCCGTCCCGTTACTTGTTCCACAGGGATGACGTAGGTGCCGACAACATCAATACCGGACTCCGTGGCGTCCATCAGACATCGCTCAGCCTCCTCAACCGACGCGAACGCAAATGCGCTGTCGATCCAATGAGACCAAATTTTGTTGCCTTGGTAATAAACCACGGCCCCGTCGCTAAGTCTGTTTGCCGTTAATATCCGCATTTTTCCAATCTCTCTGAACGGAAACTTTGTTTTGACCCAAATTATCCATCGTTGTGATGTGGAATAATATAATACTCCATTTTAAAAAAGTAAATTAAATTAATAATACAAAGTTTTAATGTGTATTTAAAGCATTGAAATTCCCCATACAAAGGCAAATTTTTTATTTTGAGTGGAGGAGTCTTAGGCTTCTAGGATCGCAACGACTTGGTTTTCTTCGACGGAATCTTCTTCGGCAACGAGAATTTCTTTGATCGTTCCGTCCTCAGGTGCCAGCACAGGAATTTCCATTTTCATGGATTCGAGGATCATGATTTCATCGTCTTCTTCGACTTGATCGCCGACTTTGGTGACGATTTTCCAGACGGACCCGGTGATTTCTACTTTGACGTCGACGTCGGCCATGACTTCGTTACCTCTTGTAAATTTGGGCTGAATGAGTACGACAATCATACATATCTTTTCCCATTGCTCCATACTGGTCTTGAAAATGTTTAAAAAAGTTCTGATTGCCAACCGAGGGGCCGTCGCGGCGCGAATCATTCGAGCCTTAAAAAAACTGGGTATTCCGTCAGCCGCTGTGTATTCAGAAGCCGATGCAGCTGCCCCCTATTTGAAGGAAGCCGACGAAGCGTTGCTGATTGGTCCCGGCCCAGCCAAGGAATCGTACTTAAACCAGGACGCGTTGTTTAAGGCGATTGAAGACAGCGGGGCGGATGCCGTTCATCCGGGGTATGGGTTCCTGTCGGAAAATGCTGGGTTTGCTCGTGCGTTGGAAAATCGGGACGTTGCCTTTATTGGCCCGTCTCCTGATTGGCTCGAAAAAATGGGCGACAAAGTTGAATCTCGCAAACTCATGGCTGAATATGGGGTGCCCATGCTGGTGGCATCACCGCTATTGCCGGACGACGAAGCGGCCATCATAGCGGAAGGCGAACGCATTGGATTTCCTTTGTTGATCAAAGCAACAGGCGGTGGTGGTGGAATCGGCATGCAACCTGTGACAGAGCCCAAAAAGCTGGTGAAGGCAGTCGGGCGTGCACGGGCACTTGCGGAACGGACATTTTCCAACGATGGGGTGTATTTAGAAAAACTCCTCGAACGACCCCGTCATATTGAATTTCAAGTCGTTGCCGACAAACATGGCAACGCTTGCACCGTGTTCGAGAGAGACTGCTCCGTTCAGCGGCGCTATCAAAAGGTCATTGAGGAATCACCCGCCCCTGCGGTGGACGAGAAAAGCCTGAGCGCCTTGGCTGAAACCATATGCAAAGCTGTTCAAACCATGGGTTACGATAATATTGGTACCGTGGAAATGCTGCGCGGTGAAGATGGTAGTTTCACGTTCCTGGAAATGAATACCAGGCTACAGGTCGAACATGGCGTGACGGAAGAGGTCACGGATGTTGATCTGGTTGTTGCCCAAATTCGCTCCGCTGCCGGCGATAAACTATCTGATATTTTTGAGACTGAGCCTGAAAGCAAAGGCCATGCGGTCCAGGCGCGCGTGTACGCCGAAGACCCGATAAAGTTTTTCCCGTCGCCGGGCCACTTGGAAACCTTCCGCCCACCGGCAGGAGAAGGCATTCGCGTGGAAACTGGCTACGCGGAGGGCATGGATGTCACACCTTTTTATGATCCGATGATCGCCAAGGTTATCGCCAGGGCAGAGGATCGAAAGACAGCTATAACGCGGCTGCGAGATGCCTTGGCGGTGTTTTCTATTTCGGGTCCGAAAACAAATATTCCGTTTTTGCTGGAAGTTTTGGACAGCGAAGAATTTCAGTCTGGTCAGGTTCACACCGGATTGGCGATCGATCTACGAAGCTAATTTTTTGCTCGCAACGTCAATATATCTTTCGAGATACTGAAACCGTCCAAGCGCTCCAAGAAACTCATACCGAGCAGCGAACGCCCCATATCGGCTCCGTTAACAGAGGCCCGAACTTTTCGGATCGCTATCGGACCTATCCTAATTTCATCCAGTCGAACAGGGGCGCCAAAAACCGTGCCGTTGGCTGTCGCGTAGCGCCGATTGAATTTTAAATTTTCTAGGTCCATTCCTAACCGCCGGGCATCACCCGGGCTCAAGGTTACGTCGCTGGCGCCTGTATCGACCAAGAAACGAAGGGGCGTGCCGTTGACTTTGGCTTGAATGACGAAATGACCATTGTCACTGGCCCGAAAGCGAACTTCCGCACCGACGACTTCGCCTTGATGGGGCAGCAATTCGCCGACGACACGATCTTTTACAGCGCCTAAGTCATGCCGATAGCTATAGCCAATGAACAGAACCGACGCGATGGCCAGCCAGATGGCGGCATTGCGGAGAACATGTCCGGGCCGAAGTTTGCGGTGGGCCGCAAGCCCGCTGGAAACCAAGGCCAGCACCAGAACAGAATGCAAGAGGCCCATTTGGGCTTCGTCGCTTTCAAGGGTTTCAGGAAATAGGGAAGCGAGCCAAACAATTAAGGCCCCTAGCCCAACGGCCCCCACCAGCCACCATATCCAGAACTTCGAGTGTTGCGAACTAGCCATACTAAATTGGTAGTCGCAACCGCGCACGGAGGCCGCCTAAGGGGGACTCTTCAAGCGAAATGGACCCGCCATGGCTGCGAATGACGTCGCGGGCGATGGTCAGGCCCAGGCCAACACCGCCGGTCGATGGATTGCGTGAATCTTCCAGCCGATGGAAGGGTTTGAAGGCATCATCGCGTTGATCCTCAGGGATACCCGGTCCGTCATCGTCAATTGTGATATCGATATGATCACCGCGTTGTCCGGCGCGGACAGAGACGTGATCGGCATAGCGAATGGCATTATCGATCAAGTTCGTGACGCAACGCTTGAAGGCATTGCGACGGAGATGCAGCGTGATTTCTCCTTCAGAATGAAAATCCACGTGGCCGCCCTTACGACGAGACTGGGCGACGACCTCATCTAGGAGAGCACTCAGGTTCGCTGGCTCAGGAGCTTCGGCCCCTTCGCCTCTGGCAAAGGCGAGGTAGCCTTCCAGCATATGTTCCATCTCATCAACATCTTCTTTGAGTTCATCAACGCCATCTTGTGTGCCCAGCAATGCCATCTGTAGTTTCATGCGGGTCAGAGGGGTGCGGAGATCATGGGAGACACCGGCGAGCATTTTTGTGCGTTCGCCGACCTGGCGAAGAATACGTTCGCGCATGACCAAGAAGGCGTGGGCGGCTTGGCGGACTTCAGACGCGCCTTCCATCTTGAAGTCTGCACCTTCCCGACCTTTTCCGAAGTCATCGGCAGCGGTCGCCAAGCGGCGAATGGATTTAACCTGATTACGCATGAAAATAGTGGCGACACCAAACAGCAGAAGCGATGTCCCGACCATCCAGAGGACGAAGACATAGGTGGTGGAACTGAACAATCGCTTGCGCGAGGTAATTATTTCTAGAATTCCTTGCGGTAATTGAATCCGTACGATGACATGCCGGTTGAGAGAGACTGTGTCGATTTGAAACGGTTTCTGAATCCGTTCGCGAATGGCCCGAATCAACATCCGCTCCATAAGATTTCGGCCCACAGGCGATTTGTTGGAGAGAATTTTCTTTGGCTTCAGCGTCCCAATTATATCCAAGTGCCGGGCGGCAAGGTTAAAGACTCGAATTTGCCCGTCTGCACTTGGGTTTTCCCGCATTAATTCGACGACAGCGGAAATATCGCCGGCCACACCCCGGGCCAGGCGAAGCGAGACTTTGTCCCAATGACTTTCATAAAAGATCAGCCCGGACACCACTTGCAACAGAATAAGCGGCGTCACGATGATCATCAGTGACCGGCCAAGCAGACTGCGGGGGAGATACTTCTTAATCACTTAGTCGGGCCTCAGTACATAACCCTTGCCGCGCACGGTCTGGAGATAGCGTGGCAATTTGGGGTCTTGTTCGATCTTGCGTCGCAACCGGGTGACTTGAACGTCAACGGCGCGTCCGCCTCCTGCGGCACCGGTCCGGTCAATTAATTCCTCGCGGCTTAGCACCAAATTGGGTTGTTCCGCCAGAACCTTCAGGAGAGCGGCTTCCACCGATGTCAGGCGAATGAGGTCTCCTTCCCGGCTCAGGGTGTCATGGGTTCGATCAAACACGACGTCTCCCATTTGAATATCGCTTAGATCCTCGATGGGGTCCGGCTGGCGGCGCAAAATATTATTGATGCGGAGCAAAAGTTCTCTCGGCTCAAACGGTTTTGTCAGATAATCATCGGCCCCTTTTTCCAAGCCGGTGATGCGATCCTCAGTCTCGGCCATGGCGGTCAGCATTAGGATGGGGATGGAACTTGTCTTGCGCAGGTCGGCGGCAAAGTCGAGACCGTTTTCGCCGGGCATCATCAGATCGAGCACCATTAGATCAAATTCTAACGCCGCTAATTTGATTCTGGCATCCGCCGCATCGCGGGCGGCAGAAACGCGAAATCCGTTCTCGCTGAGAAACTTTCTCAGCAATTCGCGCAGCCGGTCGTCATCATCCACGGCAAGGATATGCGGCATATCGGTATTCATCGCAGCCATTCCACCCCGAATTACGTCAGAATAACATTAACACCACACTACATTAGCCAGAAATACATTAGCCAGAAATTCGGTTGCGGTCTTCCACGTTAATGATCCCCCTGAGAATTTCACGAAATCCGTTGATGGCGGGGGCTCCGGCCGCGCGATAGGCCTCTGCAATGCGGTGGCTCTGTTGTTTCGTCAACTTAGCTTCCAACTTTTCACCTGCCAGCGTCAATCGTAGACGACGAAGCCGCCGGTCGGCCGGGTCAGAATTTTGTTCGATAAATTCTTCTTGGACGAGTTGCCGAAGAACCCGGTTCAAGCTTTGTTTGGTAATGCGCAGGATCGCCAGCAACTCATTG
This sequence comes from Rhodospirillaceae bacterium, assembly GCA_018660465.1. Lineage (NCBI taxonomy): Bacteria > Pseudomonadati > Pseudomonadota > Alphaproteobacteria > Rhodospirillales > Rhodospirillaceae > Rhodospirillaceae bacterium. The sequence continues at coordinate 5,468 of JABJKH010000061.1, read as the reverse complement.
ACAGTGATGCCCGGATTGCGGCCAACGAAATAAATCACCCGGTGATGCGCCCGACCGAAATTGTATTGCGCCAAAACCGCATCAGGCTCCGACGTAAAATCCCGGTAGGCGAAGAACAGAAGCTCCATCGCCTGGCGCAGGTCTTCTTCGTTAATTTCCGGGGACGGTGCGGTCATGTGCGCTGGTTAACTTCCATATTATAAATATACGTCAGTATTGTTGACATATATGCCTGAAATGGATGAAAATGTATACGAATAATTTTTTATCTATTTGGCACTAAATTGAATGAGGGATGGGGGCAGTCATGTCGGGAGCTACATTTGACGACCGCGATGGGGACATCTGGTACGATGGCAAGATGGTGCCTTGGCGCGACGCCAACGTTCATATTCTAAGTCACGCTCTGCATTATGCGTCTTCGGTGTTCGAAGGCGTTCGTGTCTACAATGGTAAAATTTTTAAACTGACCGAACACAGCGAACGCCTGGGCTTTTCGGCAAACGAACTTGGGTTTGAATTGCCGTACACCGTTGCAGAGATCGATCAAGCCTGCCTGGATGTCTGCAAAGCGAACGATATCGTTGACGGCTATATTCGACCGGTGGCGTGGCGCGGCAGTGAGATGATGGGTGTTTCTGCGCAGGAGACTAAAATTCATGTCGCCATCGCCGCATGGCCATGGCCGTCGTATTTCTCGCCGGAGGCGCGCTTGAAAGGCATTCGCCTTAAGACCGGCCCGTGGCGTCGACCTTCGCCAGAAACCGAACCTGTGCACGCCAAGGCGGCAGGGCTGTACATGATCTGTACCCTGTCCAAACATGCAGTGGAAGACGAAGGCTATGACGATGCCCTAATGCTCGATTGGCGGGGCCAAGTCGCTGAATCAACTGGTGCGAATATTTTCCTGGTGATGGAAGATGGCAAAATTCATACGCCAATCCCGGATTGTTTCCTCAACGGCATTACCCGGCGGACCGTGATTGAACTCGCTGAAAAACGCGGCTACGAGGTGGTAGAGCGGGTGATCATGCCGGAAGAGATTCCGAGTGCGAAAGAAATTTTCCTAACCGGGACTGCCGCCGAAGTTACCCCTGTCGGCGAAATCGATGGTCACAAATTCACCGTCGGCGACGTCACTCAAAACCTGATGGAAGACTACGAACGGGCGGTCGGTAAAATCACCTAAGGCTCTGCACGCGTGCCACGCGATAGAGAGTCTTCTGGGTCGGCTAGCGCGTTTTCTTCTAAATCTTTTGAGATATAGGCGAAGGCTTCATCGACGGAATCTGTTCTGAAGATCAGCGCAGCTTCGTCGGCGCTGACCGTGCCGTGTTCAACCATCGCATCGATGTTTAAGACGTCGTTCCAGTACGATGTTCCGAATAGCACAATTGGCATTTTCTTTTTGATCTTGTGGGTCGTGATCAGGGTCATGGTCTCAAACAATTCGTCCATGGTGCCGAAGCCACCCGGGAAAATGACCAGCGCCTTGGCCATAAACATGAACCAGAATTTGCGCATGAAGAAATAATGAAATTCAAACGCCAACTCCCGCGAGATATAGGGGTTGTCGTGCTGTTCTTGGGGGAGGTTAATGTTGAGCCCGATGTTCAGCCCCTTGGCTTCGGACGCGCCTCGGTTCGCGGCTTCCATAATTCCAGGACCGCCCCCCGTGCAAACAACGAACCGACGGTTGGTGCCTTCCAAATGTTTCGACCATTCGGTCATTCTGCGTGCCAGTTCCCGGGCGTCTTCATAGTACCGCGACATGTTCAGGGCTTTTTTTGCTGAATCGACATCGCCACCATTCGCTTCGGCGTTTTTTAAATCTTTTTCCGCTTCTTCGCGGGAATGAATGCGGGCTGATCCAAAGAATACGACGGTATCGATGATGCCAAGACGGTCGAAGCGGGCTTCGGGTTCCAGGTATTCAGAAAGAATTCTGAGCGGTCGGGCGACCCGGTCATCCATAAATTCCGAATTTCTAAATGCTTTGAGGGGCCCATCAAATTGGCCGTCATCTTTACTATCAGGCATTTTCAAGAACCTTTTGAGCCATCACCCCACCGGGCAGCGGCGGCGTCATCGGACGAGCGCGCTTCGACCCATTGTGGGCCGTCATTGGTTTCTTCCAGCTTCCAAAACGGTGCCTGGGTTTTCAGCCAATCAATAAGAAAGTGGCAGGCATCGAAGGCAGCAGCTCTGTGGGCTGAGGCTGCGACGACAAGGACAATGGGATCACCCGCTTCCAGTCTTCCATAGCGGTGGATGATCAAGGTTTTTTCCAGCGACCAGCGCTCATGAGCTTCGGCCTCAATCTTCTCCAATGCCTTCTCCGTCATGCCGGGGTAGTGTTCCAGCGTCATGGCGCTGACAGAGGCATCACCTGCCATGTCTCTCACCTGGCCCATGAACGCGCACACACCGCCGATGCCGTGATTGCCCTCACCGAACGAGGAGAGCTCTTCCCCCATATCAAACGGTTCGGCTTGCACACGGATCATGGACTTACCCGCCTGTGACCGGAGGAAAGAATGCGATTTCGTCGCCTGTTTTGACCGGCGCATCCAATTGGACGTATTCCTGATTGACGGCGACGCGCACGATTGAGGTGTCTGCCATGGCTTCGGCAAATCCGCCACCGCGTCCTTTAACCCATTCCATAAGGCCTTGGACGTCGGTTACGGTTTCAGGGGGCGAAACTTCTTCCTCCCCCACACCGGCCTTTTCGCGCAGATAAGCGAAATAGAAAATCTTCATCGTGTCACCTCACTAAACGGTAGAAAGTCTACCATGAATCCCTCTTCGAAGGGGCCCTGATCCTCGGCCAGTTCGATCAGTCCATCGGACTCGACCATGGAGGTCAAGACTCCGGCACCCCCTTGCGGGTGCTTGATGGCGGATAGAATTCCGTCTTGTCCGCGTTCCAGACGCGCCCGAACCCATTCCCGGCGGCCTTGTTTTTTCTTAAAGTCAAATCCGGCGCGAACTTGGAACAGAGAAGGCGCGATACTTTTGTGGCCACCTAACAACAAAACAATGGGCCGCGCGATGCGCATGAATGTCACCATCGATGCAACCGGGTTTCCCGGCAGGCCGATAAAGGCGGTCGTGCCAACTTTCCCCATAGCGATCGGTCGCCCGGGTTTAATCGCCAGTCGCCAGAATTGGATTTCACCCAAGGCTTGCACTGCGTCCTTCACGTGATCTTCTTCGCCCAAGCTGACGCCGCCAGAGGTAATCAATAGATCGTGGGAGGTAGCAGCTTTCTCAAGCGCATTCTGGATATCACCCAGTTGATCAGGAAGAATCCCAAGATCAGTGACGACCGTCCCCATGTCATTTAGCAGGCCCATCACCGTATAACGGTTGGCATCGAAAATGCAGCCATCAGGGGCCGCACCGGAAGGGTCGCGGACTTCGTCACCGGTGGAGAAAACAGCAACACGCAGGGGCTTAAAAACTTTTAACTCTGACCGACCCACTGATGCCGCAAGGCCAATTTCCTGGGGCCGCAGCCGTGTTCCTTGGGTCAGGATGACCGAGCCCTTCTTTACGTCCTCCCCGGCGAAGCGATAATTGGCGCCCTTCTTTATGCCCGGCTTTAGCACCACAACATCGCCTTCAAGTACGCAATCTTCCTGCATGAAGATTGTTTCCGGGCCTTCAGGCACCGGAGCACCCGTAAAAATTCGAAGGGCTTCGCCGGCGCGCGCGGGGCGTCCCAGTGGGTGACCGGCAGCAATGCGTCCGGTGATGTTCAGCCGTGTTTCTTCATCTGAATTCAAATCATCAAAATAAACCGCATAGCCATCAACAGCTGCGTTGTTGTGGGGCGGTACGTTGCGAGGGGCAGTAACATCCTCGGCCAAGGCTCGGTTCAGGGCTTTGCTCAGGGGGACGGTTTCTGTTTCGACGATCGATGAAAGCCGTTCAGCCAACAATGCCAAGGCATCGCTGAGGGGGGTTAGGTCATTACCGTCCAGTTCGAAGCAATCGTCCCGGAGTTCCGTCATGCCTGCTCTATGCCTCCAACTCGCAATGACCAAGAACAAAATCAGCAATTGCGGCCACGTCGTTGATATCCAACACTGGTATATTTAGGTGCGGTAACGCCTTATCGCTAGCCACCGCGACCACGGTTGGGTCATTTTCACAAAGCAACGGCTTGTTTGTTTTACTACGATGGACTTCCATTTTAGCATGCTGATCCCGTTTGAACCCTTCGACCAATAAAAGATCCACCGGCGCCATCATGCCCACCAGTTCATCCATGGTGGGCTCTTCTTGGTTATCTAATTCATGCATCAGTGCCCACCGTTTGCCTGAGGCGACTAAAACTTCACCGGCACCGGCTCTGCGATGTTCAAAGGAATCTTTGCCCGGTTTATCAATGTCGAAGCTGTGATGGGTGTGTTTCATGCTAGAAACCGTATGACCCCGGTTGATGATTTCCGGAATCAGCTTAACCATTAACGTGGTCTTTCCGCTATCCTGCCAGCCAATTAGTCCAAAAACCTGCATAATTTAATCCCGATATGTGTATCTATTCGGTTTGATCGGGCTTTTGATGTGCTTGTTCCGCCTCAAGCCGATCAGACTCGGCGATATGGCGGAGGCCAGCAACTAAATAGTCAAAGCCGGTGATCAACGTAAACCCGGCAGCGATCCAAAGTCCGTAGGTGCCGACTTCAAGGGTTGTTAAGGGACCAAAATCCGGGCCGACACTGCCAACCAATAGAAACCCGAGCGCCATCAATTGAACAGTCGTCTTCCACTTGGCCAACCGGCTTACGGGTAAACTAACTTGTACCCCCGCCAAAAACTCACGAAGGCCAGAGACCAGAATTTCCCGACACAGAATAATCGCTGCCGGAATGACCGTCAGTCCTGAGACCCGGTCGATCCCAACCAGCAACAGCAGCACGGCCGCGACCAACAGCTTATCAGCGACGGGATCCAGGAAACGCCCAAGCTTAGACTGTTGATGCCAGGCCCGCGCCAGGTAACCATCGAAGAAATCCGTAATACACGCCGACGCATAAACCGCAAAGGCCAACCAATTTCCCAAGGGCGGTTCAATAAAGACCAAACCAACCACCACGGGGATGGCGAGAATGCGGGAAAATGTCAGGATGTTGGGTATGTTAAAAATCATAATTTAGTGTGCTGAATTAATTGTCCGAATGAAACCAGTCATAAATTTTCTTGGCATAGCCTTCGCTAATGCCGTCCGCTGCCTGTAAATCAGTGGCCCCCGCTTGCGCAACTTCCCGTGCGGAACCGAAATGATGCAGCAGGGCCTTCTTGCGTTTGGCTCCGATCCCCGGAATTTCATCCAAAATCGAGCGTACCAAGACCTTCTGCCGTCGCCCCCGATGTGCGCCAATGGCAAACCGGTGCGCTTCGTCCCGCAGACGCTGTAAGAAATAGAGGACAGGATCGCGTGCGTCCAACGAAAAGGG